>CAJWLI010000063.1 GCA_913043075.1 uncultured Gammaproteobacteria bacterium | reverse complement strand
GTCGCGATATCGCCGTCAAATGCATACCGAATTCTCTTACAATAACACCCTCCGCTAATCTTCATTCGCCTGCTTCCCTTTAGCTAGAACCAGAGATAATGCCACGTTTTAAGCTATTATGCTTAGAACTCTTTCCAGGTGCTCAGATTGAATTGTTTTCCATTCCAGCTTAAGCCAAGGGGTGTAGATATCGCTATTACGAGCAAGTTCTTTTCCCATATTTTCAATCGGGACATATTTGATGTCAGATATCTCTTCTCGGTTAAATTCTATGTCTTCCTCTCTGACGCGGCCAAGCCAAACTGAACATAGTTCGTGCTCCGTGCCAACGTCCTTGAACGAAGCTTTGTACTCAAATTTATATAAGTAATGAACCACCGTGGAAACATTGAGTTCTTGTTCCAGCCTGCGATGCACGGCTTCTTCTAATTCCTCGCCAACCCGTGGATGACTGCAGCAGGAATTAGCCCAAAATCCGGGCCAAAGCGGCTTTTTTAAGCTTCTCTTTTGCAATAAAAGTTGTTTTTGATCATTAAACAGAAATATTGAGAATGCTCTGTGCAAACGGCCTTTTCCTTGGTGGGCGTCCTGCTTGGTTATCTGCCCGATCTTTCTATCGCTTTTGTCGACAAGGATCAATTTCTCAATAGGCGATGAGACGGTTTGGTCGTTTTTCACAGTTTGACCTGAAGGACCTTGAACCCTTTGTTAGAAAGTGCTGAGGCGACGGGCTCAGTTTTTTCTTCGCATAAGGCGACCATTGAACCGCCGCCCCCTGCGCCAGTAACTTTAGCGCCAATCGCGCCCTGGCTTCTCGCTATCTCTATCATTCGGTCCAACTCTGGAGAAGACACTTGAATAGCTGACAAAAGCCCTTGATTGATGTTCATCATCTCTCCCAGTGTTTGGTAGTCTCCGCTCCGGACAGCAGAGATTCCGGACCTAGCAACTTTTTCGAAGTTTTCGAAAAGTGCTTCGTATAATTCCGTGTTCTCTTTCCATCTGGCTCTTACGCCCGCCACCATCTCTGCTGTTAAAGAGGGAGTATTCGATATGCCTATGACTAGGCTAACGGCTTTCTCGAACTTAAGAGTTTCTATTTTCGTAGAGGGCTCTCTCTGGTACACAAGGGGCTCGCCAAAGGTCGCAATAGTATTATCGATGCCTGAGGCCGTCCCATGCGCAGCGGTCTCACACACAAAAGCGAGATCATTGATCTCTGGATCCGTAAGATCCAATTTAAAGTGTTTTGAGACACACCTTATAATCGAAACCGCTATAGCAGCAGATCCCCCTAAACCCACTGCGGCCGGAATGTTGGGCTTTACCCGAAGATTAAATTTTTTGTTGGATACCCCGAGTGTCTCGAAAACATCTTGTAGGGACTTCCACCATTCATTATTGGATTGTTTTAACCGTCCATCAAGATCCCAGGCCGGAACCTCAAGCTCATTCCTGCCATCCGAGTCGCTTATCTCAGTTATAACAGCGTCTTTGATTGGAACCGCGACGGCTGGTTTTCCGTATACAACGGCATGTTCTCCAAGCAAAATCACTTTTCCATTTGCTGTTGCAATCGTGGCGTGTTCATTTTTCTTCGCTACAGTCTTTTTTGTTTTTGAAGAAAGGTCTTCAAGAATTTTTTTGGCTTTGGTGACGGTAATCTCGTCCGATTCTTTGAGCTTTCTCACTACTTCATCGAAGTGTTTCGGCGGTGTGCCTGCGGTCAATGCTACGCTGCGAGAGTGGAGAGACATGTGTCCTTTCTGAATCCCTTCGGTCGCTAAGGCTCGAAGGGCAGCGAAGTTTTGCGCGAGCCCCACCGCGCCCATCAATTCAGCTAGCTCTTTTGCATTGATTATCCCTAAAAGTTTTTGGCTAATTTGAATCGTCTCATTTGCTCCTAACGAGCCGCCTTTCGTGCCGACCTTTAACGGTATTTCTAGAGTGCCCTGAAGTTTTCCCGAGCTGGTAGCTTGCCACTTAGAAAGGGATTTGTAGCGACCTGTTTTAGCTGCAAATGCGTGAGCTGAGGCCTCAATCGCCCGCCAGTCATTTCCGGTAGCGATGGCAAGCGGATCAATACCATTCATGATTCCCTTGTTGTGGGTTGCGGCGCGATAAGGATCTATCTCTGCGAGCTGAGAAGCTAGAATTATTCCATCCCTTACTTCTTCACCTCTATAACCTTTTCCTTTTAATTCATTCGTATCTATCTCTACTTTCGTTTTGACGATTGATCTATCTGCGAGGTTGCTGAGTATACGCAGGAAAACTCTTCCCTCAGTCAAGGCTTCCAAATCATGCGCGAGGCTTTCACACATGGTATTCACAACATTAGCTCCCATCGCGTCGCAGGTGTCGACTAGAAGATGCAGGATCACCATGGCCGGCTGATCTTCCGTTGGTTCAAAAACTCTCACTTCAATGTCTTTCGCTCCTCCACCGCGCTCTGCCATTCTCGGATGGGCCTGATTGGCCTTTTCTAAAAGGGAGGATTTATTGAACAAAATTGCGGTTTTTGCGTCTTCGCTATTTTTAGGAGACACGATCTGTACCTGGCCGATTAACAAGGACTCTTCAAGAAAAGATTCTGCGCCCCCGGACCCTTTGAAAACCTTCGCCGCCGAGCTCAAACCCGCCACAATGGAGGGCTCTTCTACAACTAGAGGTACCATGTAGTCTTTGTCATTCACTAGGAAATTCAATCCAAGACCCAATGGTAAGCCCATGACGCCGATTACATTCTCTATCATCTTGTCTGCGCGCTGGGTGGACAGCAGGTGTCTGTCTTCAAGAAGAGCCTTAAAATCGTCCTCTGAAATTTTCCCGAAATCTCTAAGCTTCTCTAGCCTCTCGAGAATAGATAGCTTATAAAATCCTGGAATCTGTCCTTTTCCCATTATCTTCCTCGGCACATTTTCTTTTTAAAGGATAAAGTTAAAGATGTTAAGGGAGCTTAAGCGCTCGCTAAATTCTTTTATCCGCTGGGCGTCATCACTAAAAGAGATTCCAAAGTCACCGCCGCCTGCACCCGAGGGCTTGTAAGCTAAGCCCGCTTTTTTGCTTTCGGTTTTCATTCTTAAGTGATTATCACTATAGAAGTTAAGCTGGGAAGTATTTGAAAAGGCCTCTAACGCTGAGTCGAATTTTATAATATTTTCGATAAGATTTGATATGTTTTGTTCTTCGACATTATGTGCGCACGACAGTGAAATTTTAGATAGCTCTTCCATTTTTGAATAAAATATTTCACCACTTTCGGTTTTCCACTCTTCTAGCTTTACCAGGAAGTTCGAGGTCGAGGCTGGCTTCCCTGTCCATATAGCTAATATGTGCAAGCCTTGAAGCTGAGCGACCGGTCTAGGATCTCCAGCTTGATTAAACAAGATAGGCTGTCCATGTGCAGCCAGCGCAACATCGCCGCCGCTGCCTTTTTTTTTCTGAAAGAAATTGTGACATCGGGTCCCGAGCTCTATCGTATCTTTCATACTAAGCTCTGGGCGGAGGCATTTAATTGTAGAGACGGTCAGAGCAGATGAGGACCCTAAACCCAGTTTTTGTTTACCTTTAAAAAATGGTCTCGTGTCTAAAATAGTCATCTTGTTTTTAAAGCAATTTACTCCGACCAATTCAGCAATAGCAGATACCAGTGGAAGTTGCCTCAGGGCCTCCGAGAGATCTAAGGTAACCTTTTGCTCAGAGTGGGTTACCACTATCGAGTCTTCAGAGGCCACGGATTCGGTCTTTGCTTCTAAGGGCGCAGGATAAATTAGAGCTGTGCCGCCTTCTAAGACCGTGTACTCCCCAAAAATAAAGAGCTTGCCTGGCGCAGACGCTCTCATCCGAGCTGCTCAATTCGGGGTTCTCCCCCCACCTTTGTAACGATCCTTCTAGAAATACCCGACATTGATTCGAATTGTTCGAGAATTCTTTGGGTGTCAGAAGGATCACAGATTAATTTCACTTGCGGGCCAGCATCGATCGTAAAAAAAACGCGCAGAGCTTTTTTTTGGATCTTCTGGACTTGATGGAGAATTTCTAGGGTCGTGGGGTTCCAATAAACGTGAGGGGGCTTTGATGTCATTATTGTTGAGTGCATTTTAAGACAATTATGCTCGCTGATTTGAGCGAGCTTCCAAAAGTCTTTTTCTTCTAAGGCATCTTTTGCTTTTTGAAAATCGGCTTCTTGTGTATCTAGCCAGGCCGAGTAAAAAGGCGAAGTGTCTTTGGTCAAGTTCATTGAATCTGTCGAACTCATCTTTTTCGGCTGTTCTTCGGTCACAAGCACGAGAATGTCTAATGGCCATGGATCTTCGGCCATCAGAGGAGTAGCGAACGGGTCGGGGCCGGTATTCATTTGTACAAAACCGCCATAGATAGACCTCGCTGCGGATCCTGAGCCAAGCCGAGCAAGCCTGGAGATATCCTCTCTGGGCATATCAAGCCCATAAAACTTGTCTATCCCTAAGGCAATGGCTGCAAAACCGGAAGCACTTGAAGCTAAGCCGCTTGAGGCCGGAAAGTTGTTTTCTGTTTCTATTTCTAATCCACCGGAAACACCCAGTAATTTTTTTGCCATGGAAACATAATTCAGTATCCGCTGTTCGTCAGATTTTTTGAACTTCCCAATCAATGTGTCCGTATCTCCCCTTGACTCAGAGATTATGGTATCGGTGCGAAGATCTTCTATTCCAACTGATAACGAGGGTGCGGCTGGGATATTTTTTTCTAGGTCTGTTTTTCCCCAATATTTGATTAGCGCTACATTAGCCGCTGCACTGATTTTGATTGGAGCATTTTTCATGATTAAGTTTTATTATGTTCAATGATTGAGTGTTCGAAGGATACACTATATTCAAGAGTAACTTTACTAAGCCGCGCCACTCCCATGAGGATAAGAGCAAAGATGGAAAAAGACACTGCTTTAGAATTCGAGCGATGGCGTGAAAGGAAAAAAACAAGAGTAAATGAGCTCTTGGATCGTTTCATCGACGCTCACTGTTCCTCAGTTATTTTAGAGAAGGCGCTAAGGCATGCGCTTTTTCCAGGAGGGAAAAGAATGCGCCCGCTTATTATCTATGCTGCCTCAGAGGCTTTGGGTGTTGAAGCATCTCAGGTGGACCCTGTTTCAGCCGCCATTGAAATGATGCACTCATATTCGCTCGTTCACGATGACTTGCCCTCTATGGATGATGATGATTTTCGAAGAGGGAAGCCGGCAGTCCATAAGGAGTTTGGGGAAGCTACCGCGGTGCTAACGGGCGACGCCTTGCTAACCTATTCTTTTGAAGTCTTGGCCGATGGGGCGACAGATTTAGCCATACGCGATTGGACGAAAATTCTTGCTAAAGCTGGCGGAGCCGAAGGAATGATTTATGGGCAATTATTAGATATTGAGTCTTCCGAGAGTCTGTTGTCACTCAAAGAGCTGGAGTTAATGCACCGAAAAAAAACTGGCGCGTTATTTTCTGCAAGCGTGGAACTAGTTACCGCATTAAGACCAGGTGAGAGTTTCCCAGAACTGCATCTCTTTGCCGATCATCTTGGGCTTTGTTTTCAAATCAAGGATGATCTTCTTGATGTGCAGGGAAACCCTGAGGTTACGGGTAAGCCAGCCGGGTCTGACAAGAAGAATAACAGGAGCACTTTTGTAAGCATCTTAGGCGAGGAAGAGGCCGAGCGTAGGCTTGAATATGAGCTTGAACTCTCATTAGGTTGCCTGCAAAAGGTTGAGGGAGACACGACCAATCTGGAAAATCTGGCGAGATTGATCGCTAACAGATCGCACTGAAATTTTCTAGCGCTTAGGGAATCCCAACTTCGATAGGTTTTCAGCCAAATCTTGTCCTGCGGTCCTTACATTGACGCTTTTATCTACCTTTAAAATTTTTCCATTATTGTCTACGTATATAGTCCACCTCTTTGCGAACCCAATCGGATTGTATGCGCCAAAAGCCTTCGCTGCAGATCCGTTTTTGTCTGATAGCATAGTGAAAGAGGCCTCGTTTTCCTCTTTGAATCTGCTTAGGGTCTCCACACTGTCTGCGCTGCTAGCCATAAAATATTTCAATTCGAAATTCCTGATCACAGAATCACTGTCACGCAGCGATTTGCACTGCATGGTTCAGCCGCCGGTAAAAGCTTTGGGGAAAAAAGCTATCACGAAATAATTTCCCTCTAATGTATCTTTGGAATAAGGGGCGCCGTCTGTGCCTATCATCTCGAAGTCTGGAATGGTTTGGCCGACTACAACTTGAGTGGCTCCCGCACTTGAAAAAAGAGAAGATGAGATAAATAAAACTATGTTTTTCAGGATTGTTTTCATTTTTTTTACTCTTGATGCCTATCAGTTATTCTATGATTTGTCTTTTGTCTCCCAGTCTCCTGGTGACCCCTTGTCTGTCAAAATACTCGAGAATCTCTATCGAAAGATTTCTGCCTATCCCGGTTATGTCTCGATAGCTTTTAACCGAAATCTGATTATCACTGTCTGCAGCCTTGAAAATGTCACCCTTTAGGTCATCTAGGGCTTCCGGCAGAAAATAACGGTTCTTAATCGGCCGCAAGATTAGTCCTGCTTTGATCAGTGGAACTAGGGCCTGCTCGAGCTTTTTCGGTTCTAGCCGTAACTCTTTAGCTAGATCATGCATGACAGGCGGCTTTCTCCAGGTTTCTTTGAGGATAGGTGATATCTTTTCCCAAAGGTTTTTCGCTTCGAGGTCAAGTTGAACGCGGTAGCCGCATAAAGAGATCACATTTCCGTGCCTTGCGATCCTTTTTTTATTAATGAGTGACTCGATAGCGTGTGAGATTGAGTCCAAGGAATGATCCTCGACACCGGTCTCTATGGACGACTCGGGAACGCCTCTCTCGCCAGATTTTTTTTGTTGCCACCCCCGAACGAATGCCTCTATTCGTTGTTCTAAATCCTGAAGGTTTGGTCCGCTAATTATTTCACGCTGCTTAATAGTGGTTAAATTATTATTCTCGAAGAGATGAAATAAATTTTTTTCGGATACGTTAAACACAGCAACCAGCTTTTTAATAGGTACGCTGGCTCGTAAACCTTGAATGTAGGTTAGGATGTCGCTCTCGATGTCCTTGAACTTGAACAGATTTAGAGTTTCTCTTTCCGCTGATTCTTTTTTTTTGTTCCCAGGTGGGTATGGGTTCAAGATCCTGCCGCCGCCGAGCGTTAAAGAGGCTGACTGGTCTCGAATTACAAAATAATCGCCGTAGCAAAGATTTATTTCTTCAGACAATAAAATTGTTGCAACGCTTGTTTCGCCGTCCGAGTAGTCTTCTAGATCATGGAAAACCATTCTCCCCTGAGCATGATTGGCGCCCGCATGAAAATGAACTTGCGAGAGGTTTTTCAACTTACCTTGGGATGGTCTGAGGAGTTTTAGTCTAACCACTACCTTTTTTGTTGCGTCTCCCGGATTTTTTGTAAGCCAGTTCCCTCTTTTAACATCAGTGAGTTTGATGTTTTCGCCGGAAAGATTGATAGCGCATCGGTCTCCTAATCGAGCCAAGTTTTTTTTATCGGAATTTACTCTTAAAGACCTTGCTTTTAGTTTTACCTTTGAGGGCATAAGCCATATCTCGTCTCCTTCGCAGACCTCTCCGTCAGCAACAGTTCCAGTTGCTACCAAACCTGTGCCTTGAAGCACGAATCTCCTGTCAACTGAAAGCCGAAATAATCCTTGCTTTGTTGTTTTTTGTTTTTTTTTGGCTAGCTCTTCAATTGTTTCTTTTACTTTCTCGATGCCAGTACCCGTTACTGAGGATACTGGGACTATTGGGCAACCTTGAAGGAACGACTTGGCTACCTCTCTTCTTATTTCGTTTTGTCTTGTCTCTATCTGTGTTTCCTCGCACCGATCAGTTTTTGTTAGGACAATAAAGCCATTTTCGATAC
>CAJWLI010000062.1 GCA_913043075.1 uncultured Gammaproteobacteria bacterium | reverse complement strand
TTAAAAGAGACCAAAAAATTGAGTAAACAGACTAAAAAGCCCTGGCAAGGAAGGTTCACTGAAAGCACCAACGAGTTTGTAGAAGAATTCACAGCCTCAATCAAGTTTGATCAAACTTTAGCGATTTACGATATACGATGTTCGCTTGCTCACGCAGAAATGCTTGCTTCTGAAGGCATAATCTTGAAAAAAGAGGGGAGCACTATAATCAAAGGGCTCAAAGGTATCGAAAAAGATATAAAAAAAGGAAATCTATCTTGGTCCTTAGAACTTGAAGATATTCACATGAATATCGAAAACGAATTAATTAGAAGAATCGGAGAGGTGGGCAAAAAACTTCATACAGGAAGGTCTCGCAATGATCAGGTAGCTACCGATTTGCGGTTGTATCTGAGAGATATTACAGACCAGATTACTCATTATTTAAAGCACCTACAGAAAGCTCTCCTGGACCTTGCAGAAAAGGAGACCTTCACAATTTTTCCGGGATTCACGCATCTTCAGGTCGCACAGCCGGTTTCTTTCGCTCATCACATGATGGCATGGTTTGAAATGATCGATAGAGACATAGACCGTTTCAACGACTACAGAAAAAGATTAAACGTTTTGCCGTTAGGCTCAGCAGCACTTGCAGGCACTTCATACAAAATTAACAGAGCTCAAGTAGCTTCAATATTAGGTTTTGATAGTGTATCGAAAAATTCAATGGATGCAGTTAGCGATAGAGATTTCGCCATTGAGTTTTGTTCTAATTCTAGTTTGCTTATAATGCACCTATCTCGATGGGCCGAAGAAATAATCTTATGGTCCACACCTCAATATGATTTCATTTCTCTCCCAGATAGTTTTTGCACCGGCTCCTCTATCATGCCCCAGAAAAAAAATCCTGATGTTCCTGAGTTAGTTAGAGGTAAGACGGGTAGAGTTTACGGATCTTTATTTAATCTTTTAACACTGATGAAAGCACAGCCGCTCGCCTACAATAAAGATAATCAGGAAGACAAGGAACCTGTTTTCGATACTGCGAACACAATAAAGGATTGCTTAAAGGCCTTCATCCTTTTAGTCCCAGAAATATCAGTGAATCGAGAAAAGATGGCAACCGCTGCCACGCAGGGATTCTCTACTGCAACAGACTTAGCTGACTATCTAGTGAAAAAAGGCATACCTTTCAGAGACTCTCATGAAACTGTTGGGGAAATAGTCCAGCACGCAATCCAATCTAATTGCCTACTATCTGAGATTAAACTCGAAGTATTCCAATCATTCTCTAGACTAATCGATAAAGACATCTATGAGATCCTTACGTTGGAAGGATCGCTAAATTCTAGAACCAGTTATGGTGGGACATCTCCAAGTAATATAGAAGTTGCCATAAAAGAAGCTAAACAAAGACTATTTGATGTAAGCCTTTAAAAGTCCTGGCACTAAAGAGCTTGAAACAATTCTTGAAGAGATTTTTTTTATAGGAGTCTAAATTAAAGTTTCTTCATTTAAAAAAGGTTAAGTATAATTCTCCCGCCCAAATAAAAGTTAGCAAAATGCATCGAGTTCATTTATTTATATTAGTAACGCTATCAGCAATAAGTTCTTGTGGACAAACAGGACCTCTTTATTTGCCTGAAACAAAAAACTTCGACAAAAAGAATCTAGTTGAAAGCAAAGTAATATCTCAGACCATGAGAGATTAAGAATGTTAAGCAGAGAAGAGAATCAGCTTTTTTTTGATAAAATCTCAATGAAGGAATTGGCGGAAAAATATGGGACGCCCTCGTTCGTTTATTCTGAAGAAAGAATCGTTGAGAATTTTCTTACTATTAAGCGTGCTTTCTCCTCGACAACAACTGATATTTGTTTCGCAGTCAAAGCGAATTCAAACATAGGGATTCTCCAAATTTTAGCTCGACAAGGCGCGGGATTTGACATCGTATCGGGGGGAGAGCTAGCAAGAGTCTTGAAAGCTGGAGGAGATCCAAAAAAAATAGTTTTTTCCGGTGTGGGGAAACAGGACTGGGAAATCATAGAAGGATTACAAAATAAGATTCGTTGTTTCAATGTAGAATCAGCCGCTGAACTGGAAAAAATAGCTAAGATCGCAAGTTCTTGCGGCCAAATTGCACCCGTTTCACTCAGAGTAAATCCGAATATAGACGCGAAAACACATCCATATATATCTACAGGCTTAGCCGAGAGTAAATTCGGTATAAAAATAGAGAGTGCGGAACATCTCTTTCAACGTGCTCATGAAGACCCGTACCTGAATTTAGTTGGAATTGACTGTCACATTGGATCTCAAATAACCGAAATTGAGCCTTTTCGGGCCGCTCTAAATATCCTAATTAACTTAGTTCAAAGGCTGGCAGGAAAAGGCATAAATCTGTCTCACATCGATATAGGTGGCGGTGTAGGAATTAAGTATAAAGATGAAGAAGTCATTAATTGGAAGGACTTTGCTAGTGAAATCAAAAAGTCAATGAAAGACATTCCCCAAAGATTAATTTTGGAGCCTGGTAGGTCTATAGTAGGCGATGCAGGGTTGCTTTTGGCTCAAATTATTCTGCTCAAGAACAATGGCCAAAAAAACTTTGCCGTGGTTGATGCCGGCATGAATGACCTCTTAAGACCAGCTCTTTATGGATCTTGGCATGAAATTATTTCGGTAGAAAAACGGACACATCCAGAACCCTTGGATTGGGAAATAGTTGGTCCTATCTGCGAAACAAGTGATTTCTTAGCAAAAGGGAGATCTTTGAGCATTATTGAGGGAGATCTGATAGCAATTTTAGATTGCGGAGCATATGGGTTTTCAATGAGCTCTAACTATAATTCAAGGCCTAAAGCCGCCGAAATTTTAATCGCAGATAAAAGCCACTTCTGTATTAGAAACAGGGAAAAAATTTCTGACCTTTTTTACTTAGAGAATTTAAGATCAACATGAGAATTTTAAATGCATATTAAATTCTGGAAGATGCATGGTCTTGGAAACGATTTTTTAGTTATCGATATGATAGAAAAAGAAATTGATTTGAATCCCCAATTAATTAGATCCATGGCGAATAGGAAAACGGGAATAGGATTTGACCAGCTCTTAACGATCAGCGCTCCGACTAATCCTGAATCAGATTTTTTGTATAGGATATTTAACGCCGATGCAAGCGAAGCAGAGCAGTGCGGTAATGGTGCTCGGTGCATCCATACCTTCGTTCGGCAAAAAGGTTTTACCTCAAGAGACGAAATTAGGCTTCAAACAAAGAAAGGGATAATTAAATGCACCTTGGAAGAGAACAAAAATATCTCTGTTGAAATAGGAATTCCCGATTTCAGGCCCGAAGCAATTCCATTCGCACCTTCAAAAAAAGAAGGAGATTATTACCTCTTAGACATTAAAAACGACAGAATTTCTTTGCCTATAATTCCTGTAGGCATCGGAAATCCTCATGCTGTTATTGAAGTTACGAATCTGCAAAACTACCCAGTTGCTGAAATTGGAAAAAAAGTATGTGGCCATGAAAATTTTCCTAACGGGGCAAATGTAAGTTTTATAGAACTAGTGTCGAGACAGCAACTAAACCTCAGGGTTTTTGAAAGGGGTGTTGGAGAAACCAGTGCTTGCGGGACCGCGGCATGTGCGGCTGCAGCGTGCGGAATAAAAAAAGGAACACTGGACGCTGAGGTTTTGGTGAATCAACCTGGAGGTGGACTGAATATCATCTGGAATAACTTCGAGAAACCGATGATCATGTCGGGCCCGTCTACAAAGGTTTACGAAGGGATATTCAACACATGAGAGACGCCTTGACGGAATTACAAGTCAGGAAATATCTGAAAGAAAACCCAGGTTTTTTCGTTGACAATGAAGAAGTTTTGACTGAGTTGAAAATACCCCACCAGGAAAAGGGAACTATCTCATTAATCGAAAAACAGCTAGAGATAAGTAAACAGAAAGAGCGAGAGGCGCAAGAGAAGATTCGTAAGTTCTTTGAGAATGCGAAAGAGAATGCCGCTATCTTCAAAAAGAGTCAGAACTTTTTAAAGGAAGCAATTCTGGGTGATAGCGAAAGCAGATTTTTCGAATCGTTGCACACTGCGACTCATACCCATCTTCAATGCGAGTATTCTCTGATTATATTAGGTAGAGACGAACTACAAATTAGTTCGTCTATCCAAGTGAGGAACAAAAACTCTTTGAGCAAGTATAGTTTAGAGCTTTTTAAGTCGACCTCACCAATTTTAGGATCTCTGTCGAAGAAGCAAAGGCAAGAATTGTTTCTTCAAAAGAGTGAAAAGGCTAAATCATTTGCGGTTGTGCCAGTAAGAGATAGTAGAAGAGAAATAGCGCTTTTTAACCTTGGTAATGAGGATCCCGAGTTCTTTTCTGAAAGAAAAGAAACTTTTTTTCTAGAGTTTTTAGCAGATATGTTTTCTATTTTAATCCCAAAAAATCTTAAAACTTGAAATGAAAAGTTTAACTCTCAAAAGCAATATAACTTCATTTCTTGAATACCTCGTCGTCGAAAAGAGGCTGGCAAAAAATACTATCTTGAGCTACAGACGGGACCTCGGATCTCTTGAGAAATTTATCTCAAAACAAAAAGCTAAGATCATCGAATCTGCTACTTCAACAGACATTCAAGATTTCATCTCTTCCGATTTCGAAACGGGCTTGTCGGCCAGAACCATCCAGAGGAAAGTTTCCTCAATAAGAGCTTTTTTTTATTTTCTTAAGGAAAGAAAAGCTATAAAGGATAATCCAGCAAAAAATATTAGAACGCCGAAGAGCAAGTCTTATCTCCCGAGGACCATTGATCCCGACCAAATCACTAGACTACTAAGAAATTCCGGCAAAACGTTTTTTGAAATACGTGATAAGACAATGCTGGAGATTTTTTACTCATGTGGGCTCAGGCTCTCCGAACTAGTAGGGCTAAATCTAAAAGATATTTCGTTAGAGAATTCGAGCTTGAGAGTTTTAGGTAAGGGAAATAAAGAACGAGTTCTTCCTATAGGTGAGAAAGCAAAAGAATCTTTGGTCCATTGGTTGAAACATAGAAACAAGTTAAAAAATGAATTGTCCGAGCGTGAAGATGCGTTGTTTTTAAGCATTCGAGGTAAGAGAATAAGCAGAAGGAATGTTCAAAAAAGACTAGCAGCTTGGGGTTTAAAATTGGGGGTTGCGGAGAAAATTTATCCTCACAAAATTCGGCATTCATTTGCCACCCATTTGCTCGAATCTAGTCAAGATTTAAGGGCGGTACAAGAGCTCTTAGGTCATGAAAATATAGGAACAACTCAGATCTACACTCATTTGGATTTTCAGCACCTAGCAAAAATTTATGACCAAGCTCACCCAAGGGCAAACAGAAATAAAGGCAGTTAATGTGATTAAGGTCATAGGCTTCGACCTGGATGACACGCTTTGGGATGTAGCCCCGGTTATCAGGAGTGCAGAGAAAACACTAAGCAATTGGGTCATATCAAGATTTCCCCAGGTCAAATATGGGGAGCTACAGATAAAGCGAGCTAGGAAAAAGATCCTTCAGGAGAATCCGGCGATAGGTTTCCAATTTACCAGAATGCGAAAGGCAATCCTAAAGGAAATCTTTGAAGCTGGCCTAAAAGATCCGTTAATAGCGGAAAAACTTAGCCAGGAGGGTGTAGAGATTTTCATAAAGGCAAGAAGTGAAGTGGATCTGTATCCTGGGGTAGAACGGACTCTCAAGGAGCTTGCACAAAAGTACGAGCTCGGGATTATAACTAACGGTAACGCCGACATTACAAAATTGAGAATATCAAAATATTTTAATTTTTCGATCTCAGCTGAAAAAATTGGTGTGCCCAAGCCGCAGCCAGAGATTTTTCTCGCCGCGCTCAAGCAAACGAAAGTTACTAGTAATGAGTTCGTGTATGTGGGCGATGATATGGTGAATGACATCGATGGAGCAAAAAATGTGGGAATGGCGACGGTTTGGAAGAAAAATAATGCCCGTCAACTTAATGGCAACACTGTTCCTGATAAAGTCATTGATTGCATTGGCGATTTACCAAAAGCCATTCAGGAAATAGTCAATGACCGATCGTTTCGATAAATTCTCTCAGAGTGCTCGAATCGTTTTTTATATGAGATTTTCTTGTTGGCAAGCCCTCCAGCGACTCGATAATAGGATGTGAGACTTCGGCCTCGGGAAGTGCCTCTTCCAGAAGTGAAGGAAATTTCGCCGGATGAGCAGTAGCGAGTGTTACCAAAGGGATTTCATTATTTCTTTTTCTTAACCCCGCATCGAGACCAACAGCTGTATGAGGATCAAGAATATAGCCAGTCCTCTCGTATGTAAGTCTAATTCTTTTTATCGTTTCCATATCCGAAACAGACGATGTAACGAATCCGTCATTGTTGGGAGGGAGATCGGATAAATCGATCTTAGCAGAACCGCTTGATTCGAAGGAATTTATAAAATGTTTGAACTTATCTATTCTTGAATAATAGACATAAAAAAGATACCTTTCAAAATTACTAGCGACCTGTATGTCCATCGCAGGACTTGATGTAAAGCAGACATTGTCACGCCGATATAAACCGGTTTCAAAAAATCTATGTAGAATATCATTTTGGTTTGTAGCCAATATTAATCTTTCTATGGGCAAACCCATTTGCTTGGCAACATAGGCACTGAAGATATTACCAAAATTGCCCGTTGGTACAGCCACTTGAAAAGCTCGAGGCATTCCGAGCTGAATATATGTGGAAAAGTAATAAACTGTTTGAGCGAGAACTCTTGCCCAATTCACCGAGTTGACTGCGCCCAGTTTTAGATCTTCCTTAAAAGAAACGTCTCTGAAAACCTCTTTAAGTAGGGACTGGCAATCGTCAAAACTACCGTCAATGGCAATGTTATGGATGTTTGGGTCCATCACAGTTGTCATTTGTTTCTCTTGCACCGAACTTGTCTTGCCTTCCGGAAACATAATAAAAACGTTTATATTTTTCTTGCCCCTCAAACCAGCTATTGCGGCACTGCCCGTGTCTCCGCTTGTCGCACCCAAAACGTTGAGAAAAGTGTTCTGCTGATTCAATATATGCTCAAAAACGTTTCCCAAGAATTGAAGGGCTATATCCTTAAAAGCTAGCGTCGGGCCGTGGAAAAGCTCTAAAACGTAGTCCTCGCCTACCTGAACAAGCGGCGTGACTTTAGAATCAGAAAAATTAGAGTAACTTTTATCAACGATTTGTCTCAAATCTCGTTCAGCAATATCGTCTATGTAAAGCTTGAAAATTTCAAAGGCTAATTCAGAGTACGAGGCGCCACTTAGGTGCCTGATATTTCGTTCCAAAGATGGGATTCTTTCGGGCACCAAGAGACCCCCATCGGAGCCAAGCCCCATAGAGACTGCTTCACAAAACGATAATCCCGAAACTCCTCCGCGGGTACTTAAGTACTTCAAAATAGGCCTTTAAATTTTTGTCAGCCTTTGATTATGCTAAATTCGTTCAAATAGAGATAGGGATTTAGCATGTTTTTAACTCTAAACTGCTTCTGTGCCCTGCTCACCAGTTCTTATCCGAATAACGTCCTCTAGCGAACTTACAAAGATTTTTCCATCACCTACTTTTCCTGTATTCGCGGATTTAGAGATAGCGTCTATGACACCAGACAAGCTTTCATCTGAAATAGCAACCTCGATTTTTATCTTAGGCAAGAAGTCTACGACGTACTCTGCTCCTCGGTATAATTCAGTGTGGCCTTTTTGACGACCGAAACCTTTCACCTCAGAGACCGTCATTCCTTGTACAGATATTTCCGACAAAGCTTCTCGAACATCATCCAATTTGAATGGTTTTATTATTGCTGTTACTAATTTCATGTTTTTAACCTCGTTTTATTCTTTCTCTGCGACCAAGAAATTTTCTCTTGAAAATAGCTTGGAGTCAGATTCCTCTAAGTTAAACAAAAGCATTCCTTATGCCAATTTTTTTTTCTTACGTAAAAACAGGTATTTATAAAAAAGATAAAAAGATCTTCTGACATACTGCACGT
>CAJWLI010000061.1 GCA_913043075.1 uncultured Gammaproteobacteria bacterium | reverse complement strand
CCGACATACTCTCTTGCTTTGTCCTAGGCAACCCAGCCATGCCGGTTTGGGAGGGCCAGATTCAGTGCCGAGGTCTGGGCATGGCGGTTGAAATCTGGGATCACGGTGGGCGATCGGTACTCGAGGAAAAAGGCGAGTTGGTATGCGTGCGACCCTTCCCCTCAGCGCCGATAGGCTTTTGGAACGATTCGGAAGGGAAAAAATACCACGAAGCTTATTTTGCAACCTATCCAAACGTATGGGCGCACGGTGATTACGCCGAAATCACCGCTCAGGGTGGAGTGATTATTCATGGACGATCTGACGCAGTGCTCAATCCAGGTGGGGTTCGTATCGGAACAGCAGAGATCTACCGACAGGTTGCAAAACTCGATGCGGTACTCGAAAGCCTTTGCATCGGTCAAGACTGGGAAGGCGATGTGAGAGTCGTACTGTTTGTGATACTACGCGACGCAGTCGAGCTAAACGATGAGTTGGAAAGTTCGATTCGCGAAGTTATAAGACGTCACACGACTCCGCGCCATGTTCCCGCCAAGATTATCGCGGTGGCCGACATACCGCGAACCCTTAGCGGTAAAATTGTTGAGTTGGCGGTCCGTGATACGGTGCACGGTCGTGCTGTCACCAATCGCGATGCCCTAGCCAATCCTGAGGCGCTGGCGCTTTTTAAAGATCTACCGTCGCTGATGTTTTAAATAAACTCTATGGGCTTTGTAACAAGATTGTGTAAATAGACTCTCGAATATTTTTGTTTTCAACCCAATCTGTCAGGAGATTGTATGATTACTGGTTAACGAATTAATCAAGATCCACTAAACAATCTATACAAGTTAACAATGCCTTTGGTTCTTGAATGTCTGTTAATGTCTCATATAGATTCGAAAGCCCATCAAGCGCTAATAAAACTTTAGACTCCCCTAGAGACACACCGCTATTTTTAAGTAACTCTCTGAGAATCTTCTCGCGAGGAGAGAGTTCTTCGCCATAATACTCGACTCGATAGTCCTCTAGTGCTGCCATGTCTGCGGCATATGTAATTGCGTCATCAATGCCTCCAATTGCATCTACCAAACCTATTTCTAAAGCGCTTGTTGCAATCCAGACTCTGCCACCAGCAATCTCTTTAATATCTTCATAAGATTTAGATCTTGAATCCGCCACAAACTTAATAAACCGATCGTATGCATCAGCACCCCAGCGCGCAAAAATTTTATCCAAATCATCATCAATACCTTGTGTCAGATCCCAGCCACCGTGCTTAGATGTAACCACACCATCAAAATTTACTCCGATATAATCCATTGCGTTTTCTAATGTTGGGAAAGCAAATGCAACACCTATAGAGCCTGTAATAGTCGTGGGTTCGGCAAAAATATAATTAGCTGGAGTTGAGATGTACACCCCTCCAGATGCAGCGTAGTCGCCCATAGATACGACCACGTTGATGCCTTTTCTTTTCGCCGCAAGCAGCTCATCTCTCATCATTTCACTGGCAATAATGGACCCACCAGGGCTATTGACTCTAAAGACAATAGCTTTTGTGTTTTTATTTTCATACGCGGACCTGATTTGTTTTACTACCCCGTTTGCGCCCGCTACACCTTGTGCAATATCTCCTTCCATAATTGCACCTTCAGCAGTAACAACAGCTATTTGATTATTATTACCAGCGACGTCCTCATTTTTTTGCTTTGCATACTCTTTGTACGTAATAGTTTTGTAAGTTTCGGTTTGAGCGTCTTCATCTAAACCAAATTCGTCAATCATATACTGACGAAATTCTGGAAATGATTTCGTACCATCAATAATATTATTTGCTTCAGCGTAGGCAATGTTTCCTACTGAAGCTTCACCAATAAATCCAATGAAGTTATCTGCAAAAAATTGGATATCATCTGATTCAATCCCACGTCCCTCCGCCATAAGGAATTTCATTTCCTCCCAAATGGGGTCAAGCAAGGCTTCTCTCTGCATCCTGTCATTTTCTGACATATCTGTTCTTGTGTTTGGCTCAAGGGCAGATTTAAAGTCACCTTGAGAGTAATTGTGAAAATTAATTTTTAGATTTTCATAGAGCTCTTTTTGGTAAGCGCGCACTCCTCCGAGTCCTCGAACACTAATACTTCCAACAGGATGAACCCATACCTCAGATGCTTGAGAAGCCATAAGATAAGAAGTTGTAGAGAGACGATCATTAAAAGCAATCACTCTCTTACCAGAGTCACGAAGCATTTTTAATTCTTTTGCAATATTGATTGCTGTAGTTGGTCCAGCAAAACCTGTGGATGAGAAATCTACAAACACTGCAGGGATATCTTCATCTTCAGCTGCCGCTCTTATTAATCGTATAAGATCTCTTGTTTGAATTTGATCAGTCGACGAGTCTGTGCCGATGTTAGAGAGAAAATCTGAGTTAAACGCTGCTTGATCAACCACGGTTCCTTCAGGGTCAATTAAGAGCACTCTGCCGCTTGGATCTTTAACTTCAGGCATAGAGGTTAGCGCTCCAACAATTATGAACGCAAAAAAGATCAACACGAAGGCTGTACCAAGGTTCAGCATAATAGTTCTTGCTTTTTCTAAAAATCGGCCTAGCCAAGAAAAAATAGATTTAAGTGCATTCATAGGTACTTCCTAAATATATGTGATTTAATAAGAACTTAGTTACGAGGTTAAAAACTTCCCTTCTTTAACTTTCCTTTTTTGTAGACAGAAAATGATAAAGCCATAATAACCTTTGGAAAAGCAGGAAAATACTGAACATATGATAAAAAAAAAATACGGAATAATTCTTTATGGTGCAACCGGATTTACAGGGAAAATATGCTGTAAGTATTTTAGAGATAATTACAGAGATTTAGCCTGGGCTGTGGCAGGTAGAAATAAAGATAAGTTAGAACAAGTCAAATCTGACTTTGAACTAGAATGCGATGTCATTGTTGCTCACGGTGACGATCTAGAGTCCTTAAAATCATTGGCCAGTCAAACGAAAGTTGTTTTATCAACAGCAGGTCCTTTTGCAAGATATGGTTCTCTACTCGTGCAAGCATGTGTTGAAGAAGGAGCTCACTACACAGATATAACTGGAGAAAATCATTGGGTTAGAGGATTAATTGATAAACATCATTCCGAAGCAGCCTCTAAGGGCATAAGAATTATTCCTTCTTGCGGGTATGATTCTATACCTTCCGACCTGGGAGCCTTTTTTACTATCTCCCAATTCAATAAGCCGGTGACTAGAGTTGATGTCTATCACGAGGCTCAAGGCGGAGCTTCAGGCGGCACAACTGAAACAATTTTTACTATGGATGGACTGACTAAAGAAATGAGAGACCCTTTTGTGTTAAATCCTGAGGAATCTGTGTCCGAAGAACAACGACAAAAATCTAAAGACGGCTTTGTTATAGAGCAGGTTGACGGAATAGATGGTTGGTCTGGGATAGGCATGATGGCTATAGCCAATACAAGAGTTGTTAGAAGATCTGTAGCTTTAATGGAACAGAATCAGAAATCCTATGGAACTAATTTCACCTTTGGTGAGCATGGTTTATTTTCGACTAAGAGAATGGCTAGACTGGCCTCATACGGTTCAATCATTGCATTTCTTGTTCTGGCTACTCCATTGAAGCGACTAGTCAGGCCTTTGCTACCGAAACCGGGTGAAGGTCCCAGTCAAGAAACACAAGACAAAGGATGGTTCAGAGCCACTTTCGTAGCTTACGCTGAAGACAATGAAAGAAAGATTTGCTCTATGTATGGT
Organism: uncultured Gammaproteobacteria bacterium; assembly: GCA_913043075.1. Classification (GTDB taxonomy): domain Bacteria; phylum Pseudomonadota; class Gammaproteobacteria; order Pseudomonadales; family Azotimanducaceae; genus UBA9659. The sequence goes on along the minus strand of CAJWLI010000061.1, from coordinate 4,339 downwards.
TCAGGAGATCCCGGATACAAATCTACTGCTAAGCTCGTGTGTGAATCGGCTCTTTCTTTGGCTAGGTCAAATGAGTTACCTGGTGGAAGCGAATATGGAGGAGTGCTTACCCCAGCGGTAGGCTTGGGAGATGTACTAATTGAAAGACTAAGTAATAAGGAAATAGAATTTAAGGTGTTGCATTAGACTTTAAATGCCTGGAGTTTTTCCCTACAAGTTTATTCTTGAGATAGGCGGTTTGAATTACTCCTTTTTCAAAAGGCGCGCGGGCTCTAGTCTATTTCACTCTCAGGCAACTCTCTGGAATCGACTCTCCAATGATAGCAGCATGATAGTAGCCCCACTGATGAAGGGAGCTTATCATCTCTAAGGCTCTAGATTTTTCTACCGCCAAAACAAGGCCCCCAGACGTTTGAGGGTCGAACAAAATTTCGGATTTTTCCTGTAAGACTCCTAACTTGGAGGCTTTCTTATTTGCATCATGAAGACTACTTCGTATTTTCAACCCATTTATCACTTCAAGCGAACCAGGAAGGCATGGAATCTTGTCCAAATCTACCTCTACACCCACCCCCGGACCAATCATCTCCAGCAGGTGACCCGCCAAGCCAAAACCGGTTATATCTGTGCATGACCTGACTCCGAAATCAGTTGCTAGTTCGGACGCAAGACGATTGGAAACCAACATGGATTTGATTGCCTCATGAACCCACTCCGCCTTGCTCTTGTGCTGCATATCCGCGGCAAAAATCGCACCTACTCCCAACTGTTTCGTCAGAACGATAGCGAGTCCCGGCTCAATTACCTTTTTCTCTCTCAATCGGTTCGGTTCTGCTAAACCATTGACAGTAAACCCAATGCTGAGCTCCTCACCTTCCGAAGTGTGTCCACCGATCAGTTCTGCATTGTCCTTCTCCAATTGATATAAAATCCCGTGAACCAATTGAGAAAGATAATCTTGGCTGATTTCTGGCTTACTGAAAGGCAAAGTAATACTAGCGAGCACCGATACCGGGTTCCCCCCGCATGCATAAACATCGGACATAGCGTGACAAAGCGCTATGCGCGCTTGTGTGTAAGGATCGTTTAGGAAAGAACGGAAATGATCTACCGACTGAAGCAGAACTTTCCCTTCCGGGATCTCAATGACTGCCGCATCACCTTTCGGAGCTTTATTTCCCATGACCTTATTGAGCACTTCGCTCAACGTATCAGCGCTTACTTTCGAACCGCAGCCCCCACAAAACATTTTTGATTCGAATTCCCCAACCAGGGAGTTTGGTTCTTCGACTTGCATCTCCGGCAAGCTATAAAACGTTTTCATAAACCTCCGATCAATCCAATCTTTCCACTTCCACGCTAACCTTCCATCGAAGTAAAACCCGCCTTTTGACGCAATTGCTCTGCGTTCTCCAAGGGAAAGAAGGGACAGAACTCTTTTTTGGGGCCGAAAGGATTTTAATTTCTTCCCCAAAAGAAATGCTCTCACGTTGTGGAAAAGAATCGGGGCCTGTCTTACTGCGTAGACCCCTGATTTTGGATATGGATTATTAATGGAAGTTGCGCAATCTCCAACTGCAAAAACATTTTCTCTGGATACGCTTTGAAGAGTATCTCGAATTGCTATGAAACCCTGAGGGTCAGTCTCAAGATCGGTCGCAAAGGATTGGCCATGCGAATTCGAATCAGTCGCCCACAAGACTTCGTCTAGATGTATGCTGACACCCTTTGAGGAAAACAGAGTCGAACCGTCATATCCCACCGCTTTGAAGTCCCGATGGATTCTTATATTTTTTCTAGAGAGATAATTTTCCAGTTTTCGTCTTACGAAAAAATTGTATTTCTCTGAAATTTTACTAGTCGAGGAAATTAAACTAATTGAGCAAGGTGTTTCAGAAACCCCACATCGAATTCGATGTTCTAGCGCTAAAGCGACTTCAATCCCCGCGGCCCCTGCCCCAACTACTCCTAACTTTTTTATCTTTCCGTCACGAATCCTCTTTATTAGGGACGGCCAAGAGGAGATGAAGTCATTGATAGGCTTAATTGAAATACCGCTCCCCTGAACTTCAGAAAGGTCGGCACGCTTCCCACTTCCTATGTCCAAAGACACCGCGTCGAAACGCAGGCTAGGACGGCCGGCCATAACAACACTGTCATTCAGAAGATCGATTCCTTCAACTTCACTTTCTAAGAAGTCTGCTCCAGCATAACGACAAAGAGCTCTTAAATTTATCTGGACCGCGTCAAGATCATAATGTCCTGCAATGTAGCCTGGAATCATGCCCGAGTAAGTGGCCGATCCCCTCGGACTAACCAGGGTGATCCTCACTCCCTCAACCGGGTTCATCGCAAATTTTTTAAGCAAAAGGATGTGAGTATGACCACCCCCAACCAAAACTAAATCTCTAGCTAAAGGAAACCTATTCACTGCTTTCCACCTTATGCGTGAGCATCTTTGAAAGCGGTAAATTCTTTCAGAACTAACCTGCCTTCAGGGATAACACTCGACAATATTGGAAATACGTGGGGCATGTTGCGCCAGACAGATAATTCTGCAGTCCCACCAGATGATCTTATTTTAGCAACTAATTGCTTAGAATCGTCAAGAAGAATCTCTCCGCTTCCAACAGCTACATAAGTTGGTGGCAACCCGGAGAGGTCCCCGAAAATTGGAGAGGCGCGCTCGTCACTAGGATCTGTGTCTCCTAGGTAGTGCTTTCTGAATCGTTCCAGTGCGCCAGGCGAGAGCATGCAGTCAGATGATGCATTGCTCTCTATGGATGCTGCCGCGCAGGTCAAATCAACCCAAGGTGAGAAAAGGCAAACGGCTTTTGGTAACGGCAACCCATTTTTTTTCAGTGCTAAAAGAAGAGACACAGACAAGCCTCCACCTGCAGAATCACCCGCTAGAAATATATCTTCAGACTTATATCCTTTATCTAGTAGCCATCGATAGGACGAAAGAGCGTCCTCAAAAGCTGCAGGAAAAGGATGCTCTGGAGCCAATCGATACTCTAGAAGTAGAACGCGTCCTCCCACAAGATCTGCCATTTCTGAGGCAATTTCGCCGTGGCTTCCATAGCCACCGAAGACGTAACCACCACCATGCAGATACAAAACAACTTTGGAAGTATCTGCATTTTTTTTCCAGAGCCATGACCCGGAGACTCCTCCTGACTCAACTCTCTCGCTCATCACCTTTGCGGAGAGTTTTTTAGGGGAACTCGAAAAACGAGCGCGCACGGAAATAGGATCCACAAAATTTGACATAGTCTTTCTTACCGTTCGCCGGAGAAAAAAAGAAATCAGGCTCGCCCTTATGCTCATTTTTTACCTCTGTGGGTTTGAAAAAGGTTTACTTAAGACCCATCATACCCTCTCTTTAAGACTCGTAAATAGATGAATAGAAATCTGGAATCAAACAACATTGTATGGGCTGTCAAAAGCCCACCCTTGATCTCCTCAAAAGATAACATTTGGCCTGAGGTAGATTGGTTTAGGGATTGGGAAGTGAAAGCTTTTGGATCAGAGTCTTCGAATCCAAACCAGAAATTAGGGCTGTACTTTGAAAAGACTCTCCACGATTGGATCGAGCAAGAACCAAAATTAGCACTTTTAGCACGTAACCTTGTTGTGCGCAGCAATGCGCGCACACTTGGAGAGTTCGACCTAATAGTCCGCAACGAAAACTTGATAGAGCATTGGGAGATAGCAGTTAAGTTTTTCTTGGGAATCGGAGATAGAACAAATATAGGTCACTGGATTGGCCCTAACCCCCGGGACACGCTCGAGAGAAAATTAGACTCGCTGGAAAACCGACAGATCAGATTGGGAGACACCCCAGATGCTAAAAGAATCCTCGAACAAAAAGACATCAAAATAGATAGTCGACGGATTATATTTAAAGGGAGACTCTTCCATCCCTACAAAATGTTTAAGATGTCGCGTTTTGAGTTTCCTAAAGATATCAATCTCTCGCATGAAAAAGGCTGGTGGTTGCGCTGGGAAGAGCTTGATTCTCACAAAGAGCTGAAAAACTCATCTTTTAAATTGCTCGAAAAAAGAGAATGGCTTGCACAGTTAAAAACCATCGATACGGAAGAAATGATTAGCTTTGATGAATTAAAAGATAGATGCGCTAGTATCTTCACTAGCCATGTCGCGATAATAAATGGTGAGAGAAACGAACTCTCTAGGGGATTCGTTGTCTCTAAAGACTGGGAGGCGCAAGCCTCATCTATTTGTCCTGAAATTGCAGCTGATGCAGCTTATGATAGAGACCCCGGTTAGAAAGCAATTCTTTTTCAGTTCCAAACTCCGCAACCTTGCCCTCATT
>CAJWLI010000060.1 GCA_913043075.1 uncultured Gammaproteobacteria bacterium | reverse complement strand
TGCCTGGAAAAACAAAAAGGCCGCCTCCTTTTAGGGTTTTATCAATAGCGGTGAAAACGTCTTCTGGTTCGATATGTTCAGCTTGGTCAAAAACCCGAGGCCAGACCGTCTCTCGAGCTTGGTCTAAAAGCGGAGTTTTAACCGGTGGGGGACAGACACATAGGATTCTAACGTTGCTATCTTGATGCTCGTGATGCAGCACTTCAGTAAACGCAACCACGGCAAATTTACTCGCATTATACGCTGACATATAGAGTATCGGGATCCAACCGGCTACCGAGGCGAAGTTAATCAATTCTCCCTCGTTTCTCTCTAGGAGCTTTGGTAAGACAGCTTTGCTGACATTAACAACGCCGTTGTAGTTTATGTCTATCACCTTGTGAAAAATCTCAATATCCTGATCTAAAACCTTACCAAGGGGCATTATAGCTGCAGCATTTAGAGCCCGCTTTATTGGCCCTAATTTCTTTTCCGCCTCATCAACGGCTGAGCAGACCGCATCAAAGTTTGTGACGTCGACGTTGAATGTTCGGATGTTCTGATGATTCTCTGCTGTCTCTAATAAACCACGCTCGTTTATATCGACCGCCGCGACTTGATAGCCATCTTCAGCGTAATTTCTTGCTGCAAGCCGACCCATTCCACTCCCGGCACCCGTAATAAAAATAGAACCCTTTTCCTTCGACATATTGATCTTCCTAGATGGTGCTCTTAAAGCACTTTTAATGATTTCAGTTATTTTCTAAAACTTTTTGTCATGCTTCAACTTAGCTTTAACGCTTTTAGACAAACAGGTCTCGGTTCTAGCTAAGCAAAATAACTATTCAGGCTCGTAAATTTCTGATTTTGTAGAACGATTGCTGTCGCCATCCGAATAGCGTCCTCAAACACTATGCCTGCAGTCAAAAAGTCGGCTACTTAATTGTCTCTTCTTAACACTTTATCGATAACGCCGATTCTCTTATTGATAACAGGTCATTCTTTAGCGACCCTCTGAGAATTAGGGCGAGCGATTGCTGTTATAGTGGCTGTCATTAAAGCTGATCAACAAGGCTTATAGCGGCGCTTTAGAAAGTTCCCTCCCTTCGAATATAGAATCTTTGCTATTAATTTTTTTGTGGATTGTTCAGGATAATAAAGTTACCAATCTTCTAAAGAATCATTGCGTAAATCGTATTATTCGACTGTCGCAGACATTTGGGTTTAGAATAACTTTTTATCATCGGGCGAACAGTATTTGCAAAAAGGAGAAAGCACATGCTTGGATACACCACAATTGGAGTAAGTAACATTGAAAAAGCTTGCGAGTTTTATGGAGCTCTTCTGAGTGAACTTGGTGCCAAGCAATTATTTGGTGATGATAGGATCCAATTTTTTGGTACCAGTACTAATGCATCAATGATCGCTGTGTGCGTTCCGTATGACGAAAAACCCGCTGAATCCGGCAACGGGACGATGCTTGCTATCCCGGCGGGTGGCCCTGCCGACGTTGACAGAGTGTATGCTAAGGCCATTGAATTGGGAGCCAGCGACGAGGGTGCTCCAGGAGCTCGCAATCCAATTTTTTATGGAGCTTACGTCCGCGATGCCGATGGAAATAAACTTTGTTTCTATGAATTAAAGATGTAACTTAATGTGTGAGGACCGATAACGTAATAGAGACCTGCAGTCAATTGTAATAGCTAAATTACAGCAGGTTCTTCGGTCACGGTAGTCAGGGCCTTAAGTAATCCTCTTTCTTTGTAAGTTACATCCTAATCAGGAGTCTGTTGGTATTACGTTGACTCTTTGAGAAAGCTCATCCTCGCTCGTGGCGATCTGCTCAGGCCGCATTTTTTTTAGATACCCGCTAGCATAACTCTCTTCTAGCTAAGTATAGAAGAACTTGTCTCTGGATTAGGAGCGTAACCTTTTACTCTTCGAGCAGTTTGCCGTCCGCCCAAACGCCTATTCTTTTTGTCCCGTCTGCGAAGATCGACGTCCCGTGCCCATTTTTCTTGCCTTCTCGAAACTCTCCGATATGCTTATCGCCATTCGCAAAATCCATAACTCCCTCTCCTTCTGGATTACCATTTTGCCAACCACCGACATATTTGAAGCCGTTAGGAGAAGATAGGGTTCCCTGTCCGTGATACATGCCGTCTCTCCATTCACCTACATACTTGTCTTTGTCACCATAAATGGTAGTACCCTGTCCATGTTGTTTACCCTCGACGAACTCTCCAACATAAAGGTCTCCATTTGTGAATGTCATCCTTCCCTGCCCTTGGGGCTTTCCCGTTTGCCAGCTGCCGGCATATTTGAAGCCGTTAGGAGAGGATAGGGTTCCCTCACCATGATACATTCCATCCTCCCATTCTCCCTCATACTCGTCACCGTCCGTGTACGATAGTTGACCGATTCCGTGAAACTGGCCCAGTTTCCAGTCTCCGGTGTATTTGTCTCCATTCTCCCAGGTAAAAGTTCCTTGTCCCTCAAAAATAGGATTCCCAGAATCGTCTACTGGGCCGTCCCATTTTCCATGGCCTGACGCTTCTTTATCCATTCAATCTTCTCCTTTTTCAACCTGAGGAATTCCCTACAGACATTTACATAATTAAGATAGGTTTGATCACGGAACCCTGCTGACTCTCATGCACCGCTGTATTAATCTCGTCAAACTTATACTCTTTGACGAATTTTTCAAATGGTAGTTTTCCCTCTCGATGCAAATATGCAAGGTGGGGCACGAATTCTTTAGCATATGCGTCGCCCATCACTACACCTTTAATTCCTCTTCCAAAGCCAATATGGTCCATATCTAGAGAGTGATAAGTTTGTGCCGGGGTCGCTCCTACTTGAGCCGACCAGCCGGGACGACCTAAGCATCTCAGAGACATGTCGACCGCCGCAGGAGCACCAGACGCCTCTATTGAAAAATCTACCCCTCCCTTACTGATATCTATAATTTGTTCAGCAACATTATCTGTTTTTGAATCAAGAACATGGGTAGCGCCTAAATCTCGAGCGATTTCTCTCCGCTCTTTTATCGGGTCCACTACAATTATTGGATCGCAATCCCTCAATACAGATCCCATTACTGAAGAAAGTCCCACTGTTCCTGCTCCAAAAATGGCAACGCTATTTCTTGAACTTGCTTCCAAAGCGTGAAAGACAGTCCCAACTCCAGTCATGAGGCCGCAGCCTAAAGGACCCATTAGTCGCAGAGGATGAGACTTGTCTATTTTTATAGCTGATCGTTGAGATACTAAACTGTGGGACGCAAAAGAGGACTGCCCTACAAACCTCCCTCCAATTCCCGAATCTCTAACATCTAGCAGTGGAGAGGTGCCATCAATTCTTTTCCCTGAAAGGTTCCGCTCAACAAATTCATTACAGTATGAAGGAAGCTTCTGTTCGCATTTTTTACAAAGTCCGCATGAATCACTGGTTAGAATGACATGATCGCCAATCTTCAGTTCGGTGACGTTCTTGCCAATATCTTCAACAATCCCAGAACCTTCGTGGCCTAGGATCATCGGAAGAGGGAGATGAACCGATTGCTCTTTTACGGCGATATCCGTATGACAGATCCCTGAGGCGACTATTTTTACAAGCACTTCATCTTCTCGAGGTTCTTCCAGCTCGAATTTTCTTAGTTGAAATGGTTTATCTGGAGATATTGCTACGGCGGCATTTATTATCATTTGAAGTCTACTAGAGCTAATAGCCTTCAAATATTACTATATCTTTATGTTTCGCGTTCCGTTAATTTTCCAGAGCATGAAAATTTTTGTAAAAGCCAAGGGAAAAGCTTGAGTTTACTAAACATGTTAAAAACTCCGTGGTATTCGGGCTGGACTATTCTGGGGACATGCTTAGTCTTCCAAGCCTTCATTATAGGAACGGTTTATTTCTCTTATACACTTGCTGTGGGCGAGTGGCTATCAGATAGCCAATTAGATGTCTCCTTAACTTCCGTCATGGCTCCGATTACCGTTCTCACCCTTTGTCAGAGCATTGTGTCACCATTGGTAGGCTACGCGTTAGATAGATACTCCATCAGGCTAATGGTTTGCTTTGGTGTTTTCTTAGTTTCTCTTGGATTCGTTTTGATGTCTTTCGTAAGTTCTTTCGTTTTTATCGTTTTCATTTATGGGAGTTTCATCGTGGTGGGTGTGTCTTTAGCAGGGCCTTTAGCTGCTCAAACATTAGTTGCACGCTGGTTTAACGAAAAGAGGGGCTTTGCGATCGGCTTGGTAACTACTGGGACCTCTATCGGTGGGGTCCTCATGGCACCCACTATTGCGATTTTGTATGAGTCTATAGGTTGGCGTGAGACTCATCGTTTGCTTGGGATAATGTTTTTGATCACTATCATACCCTTAGTTTGGGTAATAATTAGAAATAGCCCCGAACACTCTGATACGCTTGAAAAAACGGCATCTGCAGACAGAGCAGAGACTGCGATGGTATCTCAGAAAATATGGACCACATCCGAAATACTTTGTGAGCCCAATTTTTGGGCGGTCGTTTTTAGTTTTCTTCCTTTGCTCATCGTTTTCAGTAGCATTCAACAGCATCTGCAGCCTTTTGGAAGTAACCTTGGTTTGGATTCGATGCAGGTGGCTACGCTCGTATCCATTTTCGCCTCAGTCATGATCGGCGGAAAGATTTTTTTTGGCGTGATGTCTGATCGATTCGATCATCGTATTTTGTTCGCTCTTTCTTTATTGGTTTGCTGTATTGTGATTTTGGGGCTTCTTACACAATCTTCTTATCAGGCAATTCTTTTTTTTACTGGCCTGCTTGGTTTTTCATCAGGTGGGTTCTTGCCTTTGATTGGAGCTATAATTGCCTCTAGATTCGGAGCAGACTCTTTTGGTAGCGTAATGGGATTAGTCGGCCCATTCCTAGCAATCAGTGCTTTCGGTCCGATGCTCTTCTCAAAAATGTATGAGGTTGAGGGCTCTTATGCTTTAGCTTTGTACGGTGCTTTGTTAGTCTTGTGCCCCGGATTTTTAGCGATTGCGTTCTTAAGAAGATAGTTAGTTTTGGAGTTTGCAATGACAATAACCAGCGCGCAGTTGGATGCTCACTGGATGCCTTTTACTGGCAATCGTCAGTTTAAAAAAGATCCGCGGATTATGGTGGCGGCTGAGGGAAGGTATTACATAGACAGTAATGGTCGAAAGATTTTTGACGGTTTGTCAGGACTGTGGACGTGTGGTTTGGGACACAAAGTAACCAGGATAAACGAAGCCATTAAAGAGCAAATCGATACGCTTGATTTCAGTCCTAGCTTTCAGTTTGGCCACTTTAAATCCTTTCAGCTAGCTGAATTAATCACGTCATTCACCCCGAAGGGACTAAATCGGGTTTTCTTTACGGCCTCGGGATCTGATGCGGTCGAGACAGCATTAAAAATCGCCAGAGCATATTGGGCTCATAAAGGTTTACCATCAAAATCCAAATTCATTGGCAGAACCAAGGGGTACCATGGAGTCAACTTTGGCGGTCTTTCTGTCGGGGGGATAGAAGCGAATCGAAAGATATTCGGCGAGCTTTTGCCCGCAAATCATTTGAGAGAGACAATAACGTCAGAAAACACTTTCTCGAGAGGACAACCACTGGACGGCGGATCCCTCGCCGAAGAGCTCGACGGAATTATTCTATCGCAGGGCCCAGAGAATATCGCGGCCGTGGTCCTCGAGCCGTTGTCAGGATCAGCAGGGGTCATTCCCCCTCCTAAGGGCTATCTAGAGCGGATTAAATCAATCTGCGATAAGCATGAAATTTTGCTTATATTTGATGAGATTATCTGTGGTTTGGGGAGGTTGGGCCGTGCCTCAGGATCTGAGGCGTTTGGCGTAGTCCCTGACATAATGACAATTGCTAAGCAGCTTACAAATGGAGTAATTCCGATGGGCGCCGCAATAGTAAAGAGCGAAATCCACGACGTTTTCATGGACGTGAATACACCGAACTATATGCTCGAATTTCCCCATGGGTACACCTATTCAGCTCATCCTGTAGCTTGTGCGGCAGGTATAGCGTCTCTTTCTATGTTGAAGGAGGAAGACTATTTTAAAAGGGTCAGAGATATCGCCCCATACTTTGAGTCCTTGATTCACGAGTTAAAAGATTTTTCTGTAGTGAAAGACATAAGAAATTTCGGTCTGGCAGGTGGCATCACCTTGGAGCATTATCCGTCTGAACCTGCAAGACGCCCGTTTGAGGTCGCGATGAAAATGTGGGAAAAAGGTTATTACGTTAGGTATGCTGGCGATACTATTCAGATTGCGCCCGCGTTCTCAGTTCAGGAAACTGAGTTAGATGAGCTTTTTGAGAGTCTCAGAGACTCCTTATCGTAGCAGCCAGTGGGTATTAACTATTGACGGTTGAGCATTTTGAATGTCGCAGTTTCTTGGCTTATATTAACCTATCGAATTTAGGCGTGGGTGCATTTGGATTATATAAAACCTTCTAAAGCAAAATCCTTGAGTGGTTTGAGGCTAGCCTTAACCGTCGGAGTTCCTGGTCCGTGGGGAGAATCGGCGAAGAAGATTCTCGAGTATAAGGAGATCGATTACGTCGCAGTGGAGCAACACCCTGCCCAGCCAAACGAGGATTTAGTTGCGTGGACAGGGGTACGAAACGCACCAATAGCTATCTACAACGACGAGGCACCGAAAACTAATTTTCAAGATATTGTGGCTTTAGCTGAAAGACTAAATCCAAATCCGAGCCTTATCCCTTCCGAATGGAATGAGAGGATTATTTGTTTTGGAATAAGTAATGAAATTTGCGGTGAAGGCGGCTTTGGTTGGTCTCGCAGATTAATGGCAACAAGATCTCCTCGCCAGAGATCACTTAGCGAGCAAGAAATCGAGATTTTATCTAGAGCTCCAAACTTGGACAGAGGCACAATGGAAAAGGCTTATGGTTCCTCTCAGATTCAGGCCGCGAATGCCTCTGACCGAGTACGAGAAATTTTATTTGGGCTAAAAAATAGGATCAGAGAGCAGATTGCGCTTGGATCTAGTTATTTCGTGGGTGAAAGCCTTACTTCTTGCGATATTCATTGGGCCTGTTTTAGTAACATGCTCCTCCCATTGCCCGCGAAGGTGAACCCAATGCCCGAATGGCTTCGGATAAGTTACGCTGATATTGGTGTAATAAAGCTCTCCGATTTTGAGGAATTACTGGAGCATAGAGACATGGTTTTTGAAAAGCATCTGAAACTGCCCCTAGACTTCTAGTAAAATTCGTTTCCAGAGGAAATAATCTGAGACGTTAAGTTCTTTCGATTTCTATTAAAAATAGAAGGGAGTGAAAAAAATGAATAATTCTGGGTCATTGACTGGGAAAGTCTCCTTGGTCACGGGAGGCTCTGGAGACATTGGACGGGCTATTGCTAAGAGATTAGCTTCTGCGGGTTCAAATATTTTGATTACTTATGCGGGAGCAGAGGATCGTGCCGAAACGACGCTAAGCGAAATCATACAAGCTGGTGGCGTTGCTCAGAGTTTCAAACTTGATCAGAGAAATCCTGAGGAAATTGAGAAGGTGATTGCGTACGTCCAAAATGAATTTGGAGCGCTTGACATCCTCGTTAATAATGCTGCCTGGAATATCGGGATACCGTTTCCTGAATTACAGAAATTAACCCCCGATATTTGGGATAGGGTCCTTGAAACTAACTTGCGAGCGCCTTTTCTGCTAGCTAGAGCAGCCGCATCACTACTAAAGGTTGGTGGAGGTCACGTAGTCAATATTTCCTCAGCTGGTGGAATTACTCCCGGATCGAGCAGCATAGCCTATTCTTCTAGTAAGGCTGGGTTGAATCACCTGACTCGTTGTCTAGCCGTCGCAATGGCGCCCGATGTATCTGTAAATTGCGTCGCTCCAGGGCTCGTAGAAGATACTCGCATGGCAAATCGGCTTCCCCGAGCGGTTTCGGAAGGAGCCAAGAGGCAGGCAATACTGGGTAAGGTGGGTCAGGTTGAGGACATAGCAGAGCAGGTGTTGACCTTTGTTACCTCGTCGTCGGTAACAGGACAAACCATTGTCATCGACGGCGGATCACCAGCTGCAATGAGATAAATCAATTTATCTCACCGTTAGGCAAAAAAGAGAATCTTTTGTTGTCTAACCTTGCTC
>CAJWLI010000059.1 GCA_913043075.1 uncultured Gammaproteobacteria bacterium | reverse complement strand
CAAGATTAATCCTGGGGACTGAATTCTTGAAACCAAGACTGTCTGCATGAGCATTTTCAAAAGCATGCCTCGCCGATCTGATAATAGCTTTGCTAGGGACGCACCCTGTATTAAGGCAATCTCCACCCATACGTTCTTTTTCTACTAGTGAAACCTTTGCTTTTAATGTCGCACCAATCAATGCAGCGACTAGCCCCCCGGAACCGGCTCCGACAACAACTAGGTCTCTTTCAAATTTCTTAGGCTTTGTGAAATTCTCATACAAATGATGAGAATTCATTCTCTCAATGACCGATTTTGCAACTAGAGGGAAAAGACCGAGAAGCGCAAAGGAAATAATAATCCCAACCGAAAAAATTTGGTCAACGGTCTCTATCATTGCTAGCTGGGTACCAGCGTTTACATATAAGATAGTGCCCGCCAACATTCCAACTTGAGATACCCAAAAGAAAGATATGGGCCCCATTTTTGTCAAACCCATCAAGGCATTTATTAGAAAAAAGGGGAAGATAGGTACCATTCGCAGCGAAAAAAGATAAAAAGATCCATCCTTCTCAATGCCTGAATTTATTGTAGCTAATTGCCCTGAGAACCTTTTCTCAACTAAGCCCCTAAAAATCCAGCGGAAAGCAAGCATTGCTAAAGTAGCGCCGATCGTTGACGCGAAAGAAGCAATTAGTAAACCCCATCCAAAACCGAATATAGCGCCACTCGCTAGAGTGAGAATAGCCGCGCCTGGAATAGATAGTGCTGTGATGATTATGTAACTGAGAAAAAACCCTACCCCGAGCCTAACTGGGTTTCTCTCAAAGCTTTCTCTCAGACGATCTTTCTCTTCAAGCACCGTCTCTAAAGATATGATCGTATCCATGCCAGATAAATTTATAAATGCAATAACGGCAGTAACCGCTGCCAAAACGATCCAACGATGGAATGTCATGAGCCTCTCTTAATTAAATTATAATACCAATTCGATCTGTCACGGATAGCAAGACTCTTCTAGATTGGTAAACAAATAAGTTCAAAAAAAGGTTCAACTAGCCAAAAATCCGAATTCTCTAGTTAAAAAGCTAAAAAGCGAAGATGAATATAAACTTCTTAAAACGAAATCCGCTTCAAAAAACGAAACTTGCGCATAGTCAAAATGTGCTATTTACTTAGTTTATTCTCCTAGACCCAATTTGAATAGATCATGAACAGAAAAAACCAGATTTGGGGGCAACTTTCGGATTTAGCAGCGACAGCATCTAAGCTTTCAATAAAAGAACTGAACGATGAACCTCAACGAGATTCTAAATTTTCTATTGATATAGAAGGGATCCACTTCGATTTTTCTAGGCATCTGATAAATCAAAACATTCTAGATGCGCTGGTAGACTTGGCTAGAGCTTCAAACATAAAAGAAAAAGCTTTGGATATGCTCGAAGGAAAACTGGTAAATAAAACAGAATATAGATCTGCAACCCACATGAATATGCGCTCAGATATTTCGGGTCAGAACCAGAAAGAAAAACAACAGATGTTCCAATTTTCAGAGGCCATACGGAATGGCGAATTAAAATCATCTTCCCATCAGAGTTTCACCGACGTAATCAACATAGGGATTGGGGGCTCAGAGCTGGGACCGAAAATGGTAAGCGAGGCTTTAAAGCAATATGCTTCGGGGCCTAAGCTTCATTTTTTATCTAACCCCGATGGAGAGAAAATCTTTTCTCTTTTGAATTCTCTGCAGGCAAAAACAACTTTGGTCATTTTATCTAGTAAAAGTTTCACAACAACGGAAACAATGACTATCGCTAAGATTGTATCGGATTGGCTAGCTAAAGAACTTCAAATAAACGACGTGGAATCCTCGACACATTTTTTTGCGATTACGGCAAACAAAGAAAAAGCAATTTCTCGCGGCATTCCTGAGAAACAAATACTCACTCTAGAGCAATCCATCGGAGGAAGATATTCGATATGGTCTTCAGTAGGTTTTCCTGTCTGCATATCTATCGGCACCAAGAGATTTAGGGAATTTATTTCTGGCGGGAAGATGATGGACGATCATTTTCTTCAGTCCGAATATCAAGACAACATACCCGTGCTGCTCGCACTAATTGGGATCTGGTACAACAATTTTTTAGGCTCGCAGAGTTACGCAGTGGTGCCCTATCTCGAAAGGTTATCTCCATTGATAGATTTTATTCAGCAACTAGAAATGGAAAGCAATGGTAAAAGCATTTCCTTAGATGACCTGCCAGTCGTCACAACCACGGCTCCAATAGTCTGGGGTCGAACTGGAACGGGCTCTCAACATTCGTTCTTTCAATTATTACACCAAGGAAAAAAGTTGGTGCCGGTGGATTTGATAGGGGTAAAAAATGATGCGCTCAGTCACAAGGAACTCCACAAGCTTTTGCTGGCAAGCCTTGCTGGCCAAGCAGAAGCTTTAGCGAATGGACAACACGATAAAAATGCCCATCTAAGCAACCCTGGAAACAAACCCTCTTCCATTCTGCTGCTAGATGAATTAACTCCTTTTAATTTGGGTAAGCTAGTAGCCCTTTACGAGAACAAAACTTTCTCTCAAGCTGCTATATGGAACATCAATCCGTTCGATCAATGGGGAGTCGAATTAGGAAAAAGAATTACCAAGGAACTATTTTCGGGCATCAAACCTAAAAATAGATCGGGGCAGCTTCTGATTAAAAAAATGGGACTCGAAGACTTCTAGGCACGACAACGCTGAGTCTAAGATAACTCTTTCTGAGGAATGAGTGCCGCAGCAACTAACAAAACCAACAATAAGAACAGACATGTTTGAGCAGCCGCTCCATAACTCCCGAAAATATCTGCGGCTGCGGAAAAAACAAAGGGGCCAAGAGCACTAGCAAAGACCGATATCGAGGTACTAAACCCGCTCACTTCTCCAACATGAGATGGTCCAAAGAATCTTATAAAAGCGAGGTTAGAGATGACTCCCCAAAGCCCGCCACCTACCCCAAAACCAAGTGCTAAAGCCCAATAACCCCATGCTGCATTAAGGAAAATAAATCCAACGGATCCCAGAATGAAACTTCCAAGCATTAAAATTAGAAACGGCTTAAGTGAACTCGAATCAACTAGCCAACTTGCTAAAAGGTTTGCCGAAGTCGAGAAAATTGCCACTGGAATAAAATAGCTAAACGCTACCTCTTTCGATAAGCCAGCTTCCGAAAAAATCGCCACAACATGAAAAGTGAGGGCAGTTCCAAACAACGCGTGCATAGCGAGACTCAGTGAATAAACCCAAAACACTAGAGAACGCCTGGCATCTTTTAGACGCACAGAAATTTGACCAGAAGAAATTTCCTCCAAAGGGTTATATGTCTCACCATCTGGCGCGAGGTCACAACTTGCAGGGTTATCCCTTATAAAAATTAGCGCGAGGACTGAGAAAATGAGGCCGACGATCAAGGCCATTCCCCATAAGGTTTCGCGCCATCCGAAGAACGCTATCAAACCCGCTATTCCTAAAGGAGCAATAGAGAACCCAAATGAGACAAAAACGTTGCGCAATCCGCTAACTAGTCCTCTTCGTTTTACAAACCAAGGCAATAAAAGATTTCTAGAACAACTCGTCAAAACTCCCTGGCCAAAAAATCTGACCCCAAAAAAACCAACCACCACCACTGCGAGGGTTATCCAAGAGGGCCCGTCAATCCAGGATATAAATTTGTCAGCAAAGCTAAAGTAAAGAACCATCAAACCTAAAAAAAAAGCAGCAAGAGGAACCATAATTCGACCACCGTAAATATCAAACCAGCGGCCTGCCCGAGTAAGAAAAAAAGCTGATCCAACGGTACCAAAAAGATAGGCCATTGAGAGCTCGGTTCGTGATAGAGAAAAAACCTGTATAAAATAATCAGTGAAAACGGCCATTCCCATTGTTTGGCCAGGGACACTTAAAAGAAACCCAAGAGCCGAGAATACCCAAATCACCCACCCATAGAAAAACGGGGTTTTTTTAGGATGAAAAGGCCAGGAAACAGAAATCAAGTGTGGCACCAAGGTAAGTAAAGCGCGAGATATTAGCACGATAGTACTTTAGATTGACCAAGGACAACTTAACTTTTAAATTGGAAGACCAAAAGCTCAAGGCAAGAAAATGAAAAATATTCTCTTCATCACCGCGGATCAATGGAGAGGCGATTGTTTGTCCGCGCTGGGACACAAAGTCAACACACCTAATCTCGATGCTCTAGCGAGGGAAAGTGTTCTTTTTAAAAAGCATTATGCTAATGCCGTGCCGTGTGGGCCGTCTCGAGCTTCCTTACACACAGGAATGTACCTTCAGAATCATAGATCCGGCACCAACGGCACGCCACTTGATGCACGTCATACAAATTGGGCCAAAGAATTAAAAAGCATTAATCTCGAACCGGCGTTATTCGGGTACACCGACACCTCTCACGACCCAAGAGAGTTTAGTATCGACCATAAGAATTTAAAATCCTATGAGGGCGTGCTTCCGGGAATAAAACCAGTTTTGCAAATGGGAACAGAACCTCATGCTTGGGCTTACTGGTTGAGAGCAAAAGAGGTCGAAATTCCCGAACAACATTTTAAACTCTATACCAACAAGATAGAGGGAACTGAGTATGAGAATGGGGGGGCAACCCCGTCAGCCCTCGCACTGCCAAAAGAGTTAAACGATACCCCTTTTATGGTGGAAAAGGTCATCGATTATATTTCTGGGCAAAGGGACTCTTGGTGCGTTCACTTATCATTGCTCAGGCCTCACCCTCCATGGATTGCCCCAGAACCATTCAATAGGATGTATCCACCTGCCGAGCTTATGAAATTCAATCGAAAGGAAAGGAAAGTTGATGAAGCTAGCCAACATCCTTTTCTGAACGAGTTTTTGAATAAAGCTGGATACCAGGCTCCAGAGGATGATAAAAAACTTGCGAGATTAAAGGCCTCATATTTCGGGTTGATGAGCGAAGTCGACCAAAATCTCGGTGTTCTTTTTGATTGTTTGAAAAAGAACGGCTTTTGGAATAACACCTTAATTATATTCACTTCCGATCACGGCGAACAGATAGGAGATCATTGGCTGTTAGGAAAGCTAGGATATTTTGATGAGAGTTACCATATTCCTCTAATTATCCGAGACCCGAATAATCACCAGAATAAAGGCAAGATTATAGAAGAATACACTGAGAACGTAGATGTGATGCCAACTATGTTGGATTGGTTTGATCTTCCCATCCCTGTTCAGTGTGATGGACAAAGTCTTCTACCCTTTCTAAAAAACGATAAAACGCCATCAAATTGGAGAGATGCTGCGCACTGGGAATACGATTTTAGAGACATTGTAGAAGGGTCAGCCATGGAAAAATCTCTCAGATTAACCCACCACCAATGCACGTTAAATGTCCTACGAGATGACGAATACAAATACGTGCATTTTACTAATCTGCCCCCTCTTTTCTTTGACTTAAAAAAAGACCCAGGGGAATTTGTCGATCAGAGCAAAAACCCTGACTATGCATCTAGGGTCTTACATTATTCTCAAAAAATGCTTTCTTGGAGAATGAATCATGATGAGCAAACGTTGACCCATATTAAGCTCACAGAAGAGGGGCCCGCTTACCGAGAATCGCCGCGTTATTAGCTCGTTCCAATGCTAGATGACTTCCGTATAAATTAATTGGAAGTCTTTTAACGTCGAAAAAGCGAAAACCTTAAAAACAAAATTAGGGTTTTATCTCTGAATGCTCTAGCTCAGGATCCTGGTTCACCGCCTCGTAATTAACACCAAGCATTTTTTTTACAAACCGGCTTAAAATCGTCTCTCTATTGGTAAAAATTTGTCTCGCTAAAATAGACCGCAGTTTGGCCTGATTTTCTAATTTAAAATTCTCAAAAAATCTTCTTTGCGTCATCTTTCTATGAACGCACTATTTTCAAGAGCTCGGGGTAAATTACTTTTGGTAACTCTACCAGGGAAACCCTTAAAATGGGGCACTCCTTGCTCATAATCTAAAAACTCGTCTTCGTCAGAACATAAAACCGCATCACTCGAGATAAACGCTCCGGAGAGCGGAGCTTCAAACCTAGTCTCGGGATACCACCAGCCATGTGGCACTCTTACGTGCCCCTCCTTCATAGATTCTTGCACCGAAATTCTCGCAGACACTTTTCCAGAGGGAGTTTCAAGATTTACCCACTCTCCCTCTTCAAAACCCTCGCGACTGACGTCTATCGGGTGCATATACAATTTAGGCTCTGGACAACGAGACCTCAGAACCGAAATATTCCGTTGGCCCGTCTGAAAAAATGGATCCTCTCTAACTCCCGTAAATACCAGATATGGGTATTTCTTGTCAGGTGAAGGCCCCTCTCTGTAGTACGGCAACGGATCGAAGTTGAGGTCCGCGAGAATACTAGAGTAAAGCTCTACCTTGCCAGATGGGGTTGCGAAACCTGTCTTTCTATATTTTCGAAACTTTGGCGCGGGCGCCTCCATATAAGAAGTTTGTTCAAATTGAGCGAAGGTTCTGTTCGAGCGTGAGAGTCTATAATCTAGGAGATCTTCTAGGGAGTCCCATGGAAAATGTTCTGCAAAGCCCATACGACGGCCTAGATCGGTCCAAAATTCGAAGGTGCTAGAAGCTTGAACAGGGGGTTCCACCGCTTTCTGAGAAAGGGTGAGACGATTGGTCCAACTCCATGAATCAGCGATATGGTTACGCTCGGTAAATACATCTCCAGGGAGAACATAGTCCGCAAGCATAGCGGTAGGGGTCATAAAAATTTCGTGCGCGACTATCAGCTCCTGGTTGTTCAATGCCTTAAGGATTTGATGCTGATTCGCGTAACTAAGCAATGTATTGTTGCCTAGGACAAAGAGTGCTTTGATCTGGTAGGGATCACCGGTTGCCATCGCTCTGAAAACATTCGTAGGGTTCGCCATGTGGCAACCCATGACTAAATCAGCGTACGGAAAGCCCCATACCTTGTTTGTTGGTTCTTTTAAAATTTCAGCTACTCGGTAGGTAAAAACTGGATGGTCATCGAAGCCCAGCTGTTTTGCTTTCTGTTCATTCGACAATCGATCATGCAAAGCTAATTCACTCTCCGGGATATATCCGGGATTGAAACCGCCTAGCGTTTCGCCTCCGACCACATCAAGATTACCAGTGACCGCTCTCAAAATTGAATGTAACCGGATCGCCGAAGTTGAAGAAATTTGCTGATCTGTTATCGGGGTCCAAGGAATAACGGCCCCATTGGCCTTCGCATAAATACGGGCCGCCTCTGCTATATGGTTACGATCTACGCCAGTAATTTGTTCTACCCGATCCAAGGGATATTCACTGACGCGATCGCACAATGCCTCGAATCCTTCACACCAGTGATTAACAAAATCTCTATCGTAAAGCCTCTCATCTATAATGACTTTCAACCATCCCAGACACATAGCAGCGTCTGTTCCTGCACGCAGTCTTAGGTGAACGTCAGCCTGTTCAGCTTGATCAGAAACTCTCGGATCCAGGACTATCAGCTTTGCGCCGCGAGCTCTTGCCGACTTTATTGAGTTATATATGGGGGTCCAAGAGTGCTTGCGTGGATTATGGCCGAATAGCACTATGCAATTTGTATTGCCCCAATCTGGCATAGGAAACCACCCGTACGTAAGCCTGTTAACTGCAGCAGTGTTTCCAGCACACAAAGCCACCCCACTAATCCAGTTGGGGGAACCAAGTAAATTCATGAAACGCCGATCCATACTGTGAGTTGTCTGAGTGTTCCAACCCGAAGTAGAAACCGCAAATGCCTCGGGCCCGAAACTATCAGTAATTCCCTTTAGTTTAACCGCTATTTCGTCCATAGCCTGTTCATAGGAGATCTCCTCCCAATTGTCTTCTCCGCGTTCTCCGACCCGCTTAAGGGGGACGCGCAGACGTTCGGCATGATTATGAATGTGAGGAGCTGCGGTACCTTTGTAACAAATATTTCTAGCTAGCATTGGGTTATCGTGAGCGACAACTCGATTAACCCTTCCGTCGATGGATTCGGTTCGTAGCTGGCACCCTATGTCACATATAGTGCATACTGAGTATGTTGATTTTTTCTCAACAGAAATCCTTTTTTTAGACATTTTGGCCATACCTCCCAACT
>CAJWLI010000058.1 GCA_913043075.1 uncultured Gammaproteobacteria bacterium | reverse complement strand
GTCCCAATGATCTTGCGTAATTACTTTTTGACCAAAAGAAAGAATATACCTTTCGTAATGAGGAGTTTGGAATTCAACAACTCTGACTCCATGCTGTAAAGAATGAGGGATATATGGCTTAACTTTAATTGCGTCCCCTATTTTTATTTCATGGAGTTTTGTGAACTTATTCATTTCTTTGCGAAGCATCTTTTCATCGTCGAGGATAGTATTGTCTATTTCAGCTAAAAAAGTTCGATATAGCTCCGTTTCAATTATTTCATCTTTCGACAGACCAAGCGAAACTTTCATTTGGTCCACCTTTGAATCGATTAAATTCCTGCATCGTTGGTAACTTTCGACTGACGATAAGTACTTTTCGATAAATTTTTCGGAGGTGCCTTGACTTTGAATCTCTTTATCATTGAAACCTAATCTTATTTTACCGATTCCATTCGGCCAGCTCCCTAAGTTTATGTCCGTCACAACATATACTTCAGTTTTTTTCTCGTGCAGCTCAAAATAAAGATCGCCCAGATTAGGTTCGGGGTTAGGTGCTAGGACTTTCAACAAAATTGGCGGCTTTGAGCACCCTAAGAATTCGCCAAAAATCTCAATCAATAAAGTTATTGGAATTCCGTTGGAGCTAGAGACGCCTCGCTCCTCAATCCCAGAAAACCAGATTTCTTCCCCCCAAGGTTTTTTCACGGTCACTGGGTCTAAAGCTAACGGTTTGTTTAAAACTATAGTGCTTAAGTTGTTGGCCTCTGTAAGCTTGAAGAAAGCTTCCCTTGACTCTGGTTTACAGTCAAGCGGTGGTTGGTGTTTGCCTATTGCTCCAAATATTGACTCTCGATCCTTGAAAATAAGTATATTCAGCAATTCAGGAATCCCGGATTTAATAAAAGCAGGCTTATAGTCTATTTCTAAGTGCCAGCAACCCTCTTCTGTAAACATGCTGGGTTCAAGGTTTTTCAAATGGCTGAGCGTTGGGATCATCTCGAGATTTTTTACACTGCCTTGATTTGTGGGTTTAGTCTACGTTCCTGCAAAAAAAATAAAAACCTTTTAAGAAACGACTGTCAAAAAAGACCATGTCTTATTAATGTTAATTTGCGATCGTTCTTTTTATCTAACGCCATTATTCTCTTTAAGTTTCCAAGAGATTTTCGCACAAAAGTTATGTTTTCCTTATCAACTGCCCAGGTTGGCAGGTTTCCTCCTGGCTCGACATATTGTTGCCAGGTAATTCGGGTTCCTCCTTTAGGGGTAGGCTCTAAGAGATACTCAATGCTTGCTTCATGTATTTCAATAAAGTTCGATTTGTCTCGTTTTATATCTCGTATTGATTTCATTCGAATCCCGATCGATTTGTCTGGGTTTGAAGTTGTTTTTGTAGACAAAAACACTTCTCTCGATTTTAGAGGGAATGGGAATTTCGTGAGCTGATAAATTACGTTTTCGTTTCGATCGTTCAAGCTCAGAGCCTCGCTGAAACGGCATCTGTAGACCCATTTTTTGCATGAATTCGGGTCACTGATGAAGTGGAAGACTTTGGTGATAGATGACTCTATGACTGTTTCTGCGCGAATTTCCTGATATTTCTGATTTTGAAGCTTTCTGGTTTGTATTTTTATCCCATCTTTTTCTTGTTTTTCGCTCCAGTCTTGTGACGAAAAGGCGCTAGATGTTAGTAACAAAAGCCAAAACAGACCAAAATAGGGTGTTTTTCTCATTTCGAGAGCGAAGCTAAGGCTTTGAAGTAGCCAGGGAATGTTTTTCGAGTGCAATCTGGATCATCAATAGTCACCGTTGCATTCCCTAAAGCCGCTAAAGAAAAAGCCATAGCCACTCGGTGATCGCCGTATGTTTTTATTTTTGCATCGTTTAATTTTGTTGGAGGGTCTATAGTTATCGAATCCTCTGTTGATAAAACCTTGGCCCCGAGAGCTAATAGTCCTTCCGTCATTGCATGCATTCTGTCGGTTTCCTTTACTCGCCAGTTACCGATATTTCTTATTTTTGTTTGACCTTCAGCGAAAAGGGCCATCGCCGCGATTGTCATAGCGGCATCAGGAATATGATTCAAATCTAGGTCTATGCCCCTAAGATTCGATCCGACAACCTCTGTCCAGTTTTCGCTTCTGCGGACCTTAGCACCCATTTTTTCTATGACCTCTAGAAACTTGTAGTCTCCTTGAACTGAGTCTGCTCCAAGACCATGCACCCTTACGGGGCCTTTTTTTATAGCGGCGGCGCCAAAAAAATAAGAGGCAGAGGAGGCATCTCCTTCAATTAAATACCTTTCGGGCGAGCTGTAACTTTGACTTCCTGGAATCGAAAATCTCTGGTAGCTCTCGTTATGAATTTCAACCCCAAAAGTTTTCATCAGACTTAAGGTGATATCTATATATGGCTTCGACACGAGCTCTTGCGTCACAGCTACGCTTGAACTGTTTTTTGTCAGAGGGAGAGCCATTAGCAGCGAAGAGAGATATTGACTGGAAATACTTCCTTGGACGGAAACATTGCCGCCTTTAATGTTTCCTCCTACAATTCTGATCGGCGGATAACCCTCGTTAATTATGTAACTCACTTTTGCGCCAAGAGATTCCAAAGCATCTCCCAGATGAGCTATCGGCCGTTCTCGCATATATTTGTCACCATCAATTGTAAATTCAGATGGCACCAATGCTAGCATCGCGGTAAGAGGTCGTATGGCAGTACCAGCATTCCCGAGGGAGAATTTGCGATTGCTTGGCACTTCGAATTTCTTCCCAATTCCATAAACCTTATAGTTGAGATCTTTCCCGTCTTCATCGATTCTTATCCCGAGTTGTCTCAGAGCTCGAATCATTACGGTGGTATCTTCGCCCAGTAGAATATTCTCGAGTATTGTTGTTCCATTCGCGATTGCTGCTAACAGGAGCGCTCTGTTTGAGAGACTTTTTGATCCTGGTAGCGTTAAACTTCCATTGATTTTTTTAATTGGTTTTAAGACGAGGCTCTTCATAGATTTAGTATATCTCAGTTTCTCTATCAGTCGGTGCTAATCGCTCTAGGAAAGCATTGATTCCTGATTCTATCTCCCTTATTTTCTTGTTTGTTGGCTCCTCCAAAATTATTGTTCCGGTGCTGTTCTCAATAGATAAAAAGTACTCAGATTCGGGATCGGTTGTTGCAAAAAATACGGTAAAGGGCCTTCCTTCTTTTTGTTTATTCAATGAGTGGCCGATCAAATTCTCAATCAGTCGATCATGGTCTTGTTCGTTCCAAAGTTGGATAAGGCTGACCGGTCCTTCAAAAGAATTTGCTTCCAAAGTTCCTGACCAGTAGGTCCCATAGTATTTTTTTATGTCTGGATGTATTTCGATTTCTAATGCATTCTCCAAGCCAGCAAAACTCACTGGAGCCTCTTGCCTAAATGGACTCCAGTAACTGTAATTTTTCTCTTGGTAATGCTCACATAATGACCTCCACTCCTTATCAAAAGGCTTTCTAAATAGACGTCCTTCTCGACTATCCAAAGCGATTTTTATAAATCTTTCGAGAGCATACATATCGAGGTTTTAGTTTTTATCTTAAAAAGTTAATAGTATCAGCAAACCGAGCCAGTTTACCCTTCCCTTTAAAAAGGCTTGAACACAACCAAAAAGAGGATTGGGAGGAGAAAAATTAAAGCAGCCTCATTGTATAGTCTTAAAAAAAAAGATGTTTTAATAAGAAGGTTTTCTTTCATTTTTTTTGTGTAAACGTAGGTTTGCAGCTGATAAATTATCAATAGGATCACGAACCCAAGTTTCGCGTGCAGCCAACTACCTTGATAGCCATAAACCACCCAAAGGCAGACACCAGAGATAATGGCCAATGCTGCCATAAGAGCTGAAAATTTATTAAGGCGTTCACCCATGGTTACTAGTCGTCGGACGTCTTCGGCTAGCTCCCTTCCTTCGATATAGTGCACCAATATTCTTGGAGAATAGAAGGCGCCAGCCATCCAAGCGATAACAAAAAGGATGTGAAACATTTTTATCCAGAGAATCATATTAAGTCCAAGGCGCCGCCATCGACTTTAATATTTTGTCCGTTTATAAAAGACGCAAGAGGGCTGGCTAAGAACAAAACTACATTAGCGACCTCGAGTTTAGTAGCCATTCTTCCCGTAGGGTTCGGAGAAAAATTTGAGACGATCGCCCTTTCAGCTTCCTCGAAGGTAGATCCCCATCCCTTGTCTATTGCTATTTTCAAGTAATAGGCCTCAACTTCCTCAGTTCTAATAAGGCTTGGCGAGACCAGATTTACTGTTATCCCGCGTTCCCCAATTTCTTTTGCTAAGCTTGAGGTAAGATTCGCTAGTGCTGCTTTTGACGCATAATAGTGAGGCATGACTTTCCCTGGACGAGTCGAGCCAACGGTCCCAATATTGATGATACGTCCACCCGAGGAAAGAATAGGAAGGAAACGGTTCACCATCCTGACAGTAGAAAGAGTATTTTTCTGATAGGATTCGATCCAATCATCGGTTGAGGTGTCGGTCCATTTTCCTGGGCTCCCCGAGCCCAGATTATTCACCAAAACGGAGAGTCGATGTGATTTTTTTTTAAACTGAGACACGACCCTGTCTGAACCTGAGTCACAAGAAATATCTCCCCAAAGAGGCTCCCCGAATCCTATTTCTTTAACAGTCCTTAGAGAATCTCCTTCTTTTAAACTATGAATAAAAACTTCGGCTCCATTTGCTATAAAATTTTCTGCTATACACCTGCCTGTTCCTCGATTTGCTCCAGTGATGATTACTGTTTTCTTCAAGAAATCCATGATCTTTAACGACCCAATTGTTTGATTAAAAAAATTGATCATTGCATTTTTGCAAGGCATTGAAAACGAATTTTTTGGCATCTATTCTTGAAAAAAAATACTCGGTAACGAAGAAATGCTCTTTATTTTTTCTGTACGTTTGCGCCTTAAACGTTAGATAATTAAAGAACCAATTAGGAGTTACCTTTGTGAACGATTTTGAAGACATAAGGCCATTTAACGACGATGAGGTATCATGCGAGCTCAAAAAGTTAGTTAATGATGATGAGTTTGTTGCTTTTTTGGCCAGTTGGTTGGCCCCTTCTATGGCTCGATTTGCCCCTTCTACAATTCGATATCTCCTCAAACTATATTTGCGAAAGCTAATTAGTCCAATCAAAGACGTAGATGGTTTCCAGTCTTTGATAGCACGTTTCGCTACTAAACTTATAAGGGAGGGAACAGAAGGCATTAACTATGAGGGCTTTGAAAAACTAGATCCAAGTCAAAATTATCTTTTTATAAGTAACCACAGAGATATTGCTTGTGATTCTATGTTTTTAGATTATGGGCTCTACACTAAGGGTTTCGGTACCGCCCGGATCGCGATTGGCGACAATCTAGTGCAAACAGACTTTGCAACATCTTTAATGCGACTTAATAAAGGTTTTTTTATTAAACGCTCTGTCCAAGGAAATAAGAAGATTTATGCAGCCCTCTTGCAAGCATCTCGCTATATTAAAGAATCCATTGAATCGGGGAACTCGGTTTGGATTGCTCAAAGCGAAGGTCGGAGCAAAGATGCGATCGATACTACCGACCCCGCATTAATCAAAATGCTAGGCCTAGCCAAAGGCAAGGGAGACCTTAACTTATTCATACAGAGTTTGAATATTGTTCCGCTATCCATTTCTTATGAGTTTGACCCGTGCGACGTCCTAAAAGCAAAAGAACTCACTGTAATAGAATCAGGCGAAACTTACCAAAAACCTGAAGGCGAGGATTTGATTTCCTTAGCGAAGGGGCTCTCTGGGAAGAAAGGTAATGTGAAATTCTCCATAGGGACTCCTCTCGACCAAAACTTCGACGATGCATCTGACATCGCCCGAGAGATAGACCGCCAAATCTTATCAAACCTTGAGTTTTATCCAATAAATTATTGGGCGCTTTCCAAACTGGACGAAGAACCCTACAAACAACTCAGAAACAATTACTCGGTTGATTTAAGCGGAAAAGATGCCGACCAACTTGCTGAAAGGCTCCAAAAATGTCCTGATCAGTATCGAGAGCAATTTCTTCGAATTTATGCAAATCCTATTTTAAATAGAGAACGCTCAAACATTTAGACTGATACCCTCTTCTTCTTCAATAATTTCTAATTGTTCTGAAAGCTGGTGAAGATGTTCTACCCAGTATTTCTCGGTGTTGAAGAAAGGGAAGGCTTTAGGGAACGCAGGATCATCCCATCGTTTTCCGATCCACGCCGAATGTCGCATCATTCTGAGCGCTCGTAAACTTTCTATCAGGGCGACTTCGCCAAAATTGAATTCTCTAAAATCGAGATAGCCGCGAATAATGTGTGTCATCTGTCGAGATCTTTCTGAAACGCTTCCAGACAAGAACATCCAAAGATCTTGAACCGCAGGCCCATTTCTCGAATCGTCAAAATCAACAAAGTGTGGTCTCTGCTCGCGCCAGAGTATATTTCCCAGATGGCAATCCGCATGTATCCTTATATTTTTGGCTTCATATTTTGAGTACTTTTCTTCAATTCTACTTATCAACTCATTGGAAATATTTTCATATTGTTTTTCTAGATTTATAGGGATGAACTCTGCTTCGAGCAACCAACTTCTTGAAGATTTACCGTAATCATCAACATCAATTGAAGGCCGATAAAGGAAAGGCTTTGCTGCACCTACATTATGAATTTGCGAAAGCGTTCGCCCGAGAATTTCTAGAGAAGATTCACTTTCTATGAGTGGGGTTCGGCCTCCACGTCTCTCGAATAAAGCTACCATGAACTTGCCAGCCTTAAATTGAGTCGTGTTCCCAAGGCTAATTGGTGCGACTACCGATAGCTCGTTCGAGGCGAGTTCCAACAGGAAATCATGCTCCTCTTGAACTTGATCTTGGCTCCATCGATCGGGCCGATAGAATTTCGCTATAATCGGCTCACGATTTTCTATGCCGATCTGAAAAACTCGATTCTCGTAACTGTTAAGTTCTAAAATTCTCGCATCCACTCTAAATCCTCTTGATTCTATTGCATCGAGGATGAAGTCTGGGCTTAGCGCAGAGAAAGGATGGTTTTCTGGCTTCATCTCTTATTTTGTACCGTTAAGTTATTTATCTGGATAAAAAGTGTTTCCTTTTCTCTTGGTGACAATACTTGCAAAGATTTTCTTGGAACTCGCGCCGATAGAGATTGAGTTTTCTTTGTGAATTCAATGATGGCAAATGCCCCATTACCGGGATCGTTTATTGAATGAACAGTGGCAGAGAATTGATTTAACACACTTGATTTTTCTGTATGAAATCTGGTCACAACTATATCTTGTATTTTGATCTCTGCCTTAATGGTCTGATTTTCAAGCAAGTCACCTTGTTCGACGTATAGACTTTCTTCTTCGAAGTTTAATCTCGTAAGCCCATTGATCGAATCATATTCGCAGACTTTACAATCAATAGTTATCGTCTCGGTCGTACTTGTTTCCTTAAAATATCTAAGACTAAATTGGCGGGGTGTTAATGGTGGTTTATTTTTTCCGTCTTCAATCTCATAGATTCGGTCGGAAATTAAAAGCACCTCATCTGCCGAGTGACTAACGAATATCATAGGGACCTGAAACTTTTTGTTAATTTCTTTGAGGTAATCCAGAATACGCAACTTGGTATCAGTGTCTAACCAAGATAAGGGTTCGTCTAAAAGAATAAGGCTCGGGTTTGATAACAACGAACGGCCAATAGCTAATCTTTGCTGCTCGCCCCCGGAAAGGGAGCTTGGGAATTTTTTTAGTAGGTCTTTGAGATCCAAGATTTCGATCACTTCACTCTCGCTTACAAAAGGTTTTGCCCTTGAACGTTCTGACGCAAACTTCAAATTCCCTTCGGCTGATAGGTGAGTAAAGAGATTCAGGCTCTGAAAGACATACCCTATCTGTCTATGCTCTGGCTGAACGAAGGAAGTTTTATCTTGGAGAATCGTCTCGTTGACCTTGAGAAAGTTATTTGGAAATTTTTCAAAACCGGCTACATACCTTAGTATGCTCGACTTTCCAGACCCCGATTTTCCAAAGAGAGCCATAATTTTGTTCTCGTCGAGACTGAGATCAACATTGATACTGAAATCCCGCGATCGCTTATATTTCGCATTAATTTGGATGGTCATT
>CAJWLI010000057.1 GCA_913043075.1 uncultured Gammaproteobacteria bacterium | reverse complement strand
TCAGAACCAGTCTTGAGATCCTCGACGGTGAATCCATCGAGCTGGCCGAAATAGATGGAAAAAATATTCAGATTGATGGTCGCTTAAATGAGACGGTTTGGAAAGAATTGCCTTTTTACGATGAATTTGTGGTTATCGAACCAGATAGCTTAAAAAAACCAATTCACTCAACGCGAGTGAAAATTTTCTATGACAAATCGGGTATATATTTTGGTATTGATATGGATCAGCCAGAAAAAAATTTGGTCCGGAGGCTTTCGGGAAGAGATGCCGGGTTGGTAAATCGAGACTCGATAAATATTACTTTGGACACCTCTGGGACCGGGCGCTATGGGTATTGGTTCGGTTTGAATTTGGGAGATTCTCTTTCCGACGGCACCCTCTTGCCAGAAAAAAGATTTTCGTCTGAGTGGGACGGAGTGTGGCATGGTTCAACTCAAAGAACAGCAAACGGTTGGTCAGGAGAATTTTTCATACCGTGGAGCACAGTTTCAATGCCAGACCAAGATGGGAGGCGCAGACTGGGACTCTTCATGTCTAGAAAAGTAGCATACCTTGACGAGAGGTGGGGCTGGCCCTCGCTACCATTCACAATGCCAAAATTTATCTCCTCCTTAAAGAGTCTTTGGGTGAACGGAATAAACCCTACACAGCAGTACAGTGTGTCTCCATTTGCTTCGCTAGACTATGATAAAAATGTTTCTGAAAATAGTTTTCAAGCGGGAATTGATTTTAATTGGAGACCATCAACCGATTTCCAAATGACCGGGACCGTCAATCCCGATTTTGGCTCAGTAGAGTCTGATGATGTCGTTATCAATCTATCTGCTACCGAAACTTTTTTTCCTGAGAAAAGACCTTTTTTCCTTGAGGGGCAGGATGTCTTTGTGGCGACACCTAGAGCGAGTATTCGCAGCTATGGCGGGTTCGCAAACGAGGGTGCTCCTACGACCCTGGTTAACACTCGACGGATAGGCGGAAAGCCTAACCCCCCTATTACAAGGCCGGGTGTTTCTGTCCCCGATTCTGAATTGCAAAATCCTGTTGATCTTTCGGGCGCTCTAAAAGTAACTGGGCAATCCGGGAAGGTTAGATATGGATTGCTAAGCGCTTTCGAAGATGATTTTTTCCTTTCGGCTATTAGCGATGAGAAAAAATTAGAGCTCTCAGGTACTCCGAGTGACTATGGAATCATTCGCCTGTTGTATGAAGACAATGACCTCGGTTCTTATAGATCTTTTGGTCTTATGTCCACTGCCGTATTGAACGATGAGGCAGACGCTTTCACACATGGCCTGGATGGTCATTATTTGTCCGAAGGCGGAAAATTGAGGGTTGATGGCCAGTTTTTTACCTCTAAAACAGGTCATTCTGGCAAAGGTTATGGAGGATTCGTCGACCTAGAATACACCCTTCGTCAGGGAATCAAACAGCGAATCGGAATAGAGTATCAGGATGAGAATGTAGACTTAAATGACTTAGGTTTTTTGGAGAGGAACGATAATTTTCGTTTGCGAACAGCACACACTCGTTTTAATCCTAATCCCAGTTGGGCTAGGAACAATTACTTCGATGTAAGAGGCTATATTCAAAGAAATAGGGACGGCTTCTTAACTGGCGCAGGATTGTTTCTCGTTAACAGAATGACATTCGATAACTTATCAAAATTTACTTTTCGAGCAGGGTTCTCGCCTTCACGTTACGACGACCTGAATAGTTTTGGAAACGGGACATATTCTATTGAGCAAGACTACTTTTCTGGAGTCTTGTGGGAAACAAATTCTTCCAAACCAATTAGTTTTAAGATGGGTGCCGGATACTCCCGAGAAGACCTAGGAGGAGATTCCAAGATATTGCGCCTAGAAATGAATTGGCAACCTGAAGACCAGTTCTTTTTTAGTGCTGGGCTTCGTTATATGAATCGATCGGGTTGGTTGTTGCATCAAAATGGAAATATTTTCGCTACTTTTGACGCTGAGCAGTGGCAGCCAAAGATTAGTGCTGACTATTTCATTACTGCTCGACAACACATACGCGCATCTTTTCAATGGGTCGGGATAAAGGCATTAAAAGATGAAAATTTCTCTCTGCCCCCATCTTCTTATCGCTTAATTAGAATGCAAAGGGATGCCTCTGATGATAGGGGCTTCAGTGTATCCCAGATGAGTTTGCAACTAAGATATCGTTGGGAAATAGCGCCTCTATCTGATCTATTTCTTGTTTACACGAGATTAGTAGATTCGACAGGGCCAATCAAATCATTCGATAATATTTTCACTGACGGTTACCAAAAGCCTTTCCAAGATCTTTTTGTGGTCAAGCTGCGATACCGTTTCGGATCTTAGAAAACCGTCAATTTAAAAATTTAAGGCTATTAGCCCTTGGCTTTGGCAGATCGTTTGGTTTTCAATTCCTTTTCAATTAAAAATTCAGCGACCTGCTTTGCTCGTTTCAAACCCATACCCCGACCTGTCTTGACAATATATTTTCCTTGCACGACTAGTGTCGGTACTGCCGTGATTTTCAGCCTCCTTGCCATTTGATTCGCTTTTTGAAGATCTGAGTCGACCTCTATCGAGCGAAAAATTTTTTCATAGGAATCAAATTCAATAGCTGTTGTTTTTACGAAATCCAAGAGCTTTGTCTCCGAGTCAAATATTTTTCCTGAGGAGTGGATCGCATTGAAAATATCCATATGGCGTGTGTCGAGTTTTCCGAGGCGTTGGAGCGTGAAGTAATGCCTACCCAAAATTTTCCAGTACTCATTCATGACTGCTGGAATCTGAACGAATGCAATTTCATCTTGTTGGTTTGAAAGCCAATCTTTTAATATTGGTTCGAGACGATAGCAATGCACACAAGCGTAACTAAAGAACTCAATCAGCTCGATTTTTTCGTCTCTGATTCGTCTGGGTTTCTCTACTAAAGTATAGTCTCTACCTTCAACAATTTGAGAGTTGTTTCCCGTCTGGTGGGTTTGCCAAAAAAGGGCGACTAATATCCCGATGGCAATAACAGCGAGTATAAGCGCAAATATTTTCTGTTGGCTAAGAAACCTTGATTTTTTGACCATAAAGCGTACCTTGAAGCTATGAATTTACAGTTTAGCGATGAACTGTATTTTAATAAAAAAAATAACAAGAAAATATTCCTAAAAACCAAGTATGAGTTATTAAAAAAGAACTCGAGAAAGTCGCAGGTTAGGGGCACAAAATTTTTTCTTAGGAAATCTTAGTAAATAAAGAGGGAGGCCCTTTTGGCGCTGAAGCGAAAAACGCTTTTTTACTATTGCTTGACCGATATGCCTGTTTCTATGGCGCTTTTCCCAGTTATTGTTTTTATTCCAAAGTTTTACACGACTGACATGGCGGTTCCCATGGCTTTGGCGGCCACAATAATGTTGGCCGTGAGAATCTCGGATGTTTTCACGGATCCTTTTTTTGGCTTCATTACCGATAAATATCCTACTCCCTGGGGGCGTCGGCGCTTTTGGATCGCCTTAGCAACGCCAATCATGATGTTGTCCATTTATCGTTTGTTTTTCCCGCCGGAGGGTGCCGGTGCGTTGCATATGGGTATTTGGATGTTCACATTATCAATAGCTACCACTATGATGATCATCCCTTATTATGCCTGGGCGGCGGAGCTTTCACCTGATTACAATGAGAGATCAAGGATAACAGGGGCTCGCTCAATGATGGGGGTCGTGGGGAGTCTCGTTGCGCAGCTAGCGCCTGCGGCAGCGCTCTTGTTTTTTGGTATGGGCGGAAGCAGCGTTGTTCTGCATATTGTAGGAATTACTATGCTTGTGTTAATGCCCATCTGTGTGTTTTTCACGGTGACCCGTGTCCCTGAGCCCACAAACTATGAAAATGCAGCAACCCCCGTTTTAGAAGGTTTAAAACTGATGGGGACAAATACCCCGTTTCTGCGCTTGATTATCACTTTCATGGTGAGTTCTACAGCACTCTCTATAACCACACCACTCTACCTATTTTTTATTACTTTTGTTCTCCACGCTGAAGAAAAAGCGATTTATATGCTGACCTTTTTCTACCTCTCAAATTTTGCAGCGGTGCCTTTTTGGGTTTGGCTGTCTACAAAAATAGGAAAACATCGTGCATATGTTGGCTCGTTCATGCTGATAGGTTTTGCCCACCCATTTTATTTACTTCTGGGTGAGGGTGACTTTTGGTTGATGCTACCGATTACGATGATTACTGGTTTCGCTGCCGGTGGATTTAATGCTCTACCTAATTCAATGAAAGCAGATGTGATAGATTTAGATACGCTAAAAACGGGCGAGAATAGGGCGGCTCTTTTTTTCTCTTCATACTCTTTTACAGCTAAATTGGCAGCATCAGTGGGAAGTAGCTTAGGTCTATACGGTTTGGCGATAATTGGTTTTAACACTGTTTCTCCCGAGTTAAATTCCGAAGAGCAACTCTTCGGATTAAGGTTCTTATTTGCAATGTTTCCGTCGCTGTTCTATTTGGCCTCTTGTTTTATAATCTGGAATTATCCCATCACAGAGGAGAGGCACGCTGAGCTCCGAAAGGAGTTAGAATCAAAAAGCAGGTCTCTGAAGACAATGGACTAATGGTGCTATGTTGAACGGAGTCGTTCGCTGTCTGCCTTGGGAGAGCGTATCGAACACGGCCTCAATATCGAGCTGAAGCAGTATGGTCAGAAAGAAATGGTTTGTTTCTAGTGAGACAGGATTCTCATAGGGAAAAATTGATCAATTCACGCTCATTCAAAAAGCTTTTGGCTGAAGACCAGGAAAATTTTTTGATCAATGGCATCTCAAGAAATATCTCCCTTTAAGGTTCAAAAAACAAAGATTTTTGGTCCCATTCTTTCGATCGATTTTTTACTAATTCGTAAAATCCCAATAGAGTAGGGGATCCTTCATAAATCTCTATCATGTGTCCCAATGTTTTTCTTGCATCAACAAAGCCAAACTCAACGTGTCCCTCAGCGGTAGTGCATCGCGTTAGAAGAGGCATATCAAGAGAATCAAAATGAGTCACTGCCTTCTCGAAATTATCCACGATGAGGGCCGCATGGTGGATTCCTTCCTCATTTGGCTCGAACATTTCCCTGAAGGGCGTGTTCAGTGAATTATCCTCCTGTTTAACAAGTTCAACCATTATATTTCCCCATTGTCCGTAGGCGGACGAATGCACAAATTGGGTCTTTTTACCTCTGTGCTCTCCCTCGGCAAGTTTTATATTCTCGTTAATAACAAAAGGGCCTGCTGCGAACTGGAGGAACATTTTTTTACATGCGGTTCGAATATCTGAAACGTGATAGGCAATTTGTGAAATTTCGAGGTTCATTCTATTTATTAGTTCCTTCTGTTGAGATAACTTAGATCTTAGCAAAGTTATTTGGCCTCGATGGTATACTTTGGCAAATCTAAAAATCTAAAAATCTAAAAATCTAAAAATCTAAAAGGCGAAAAGAGCTATTCAAATAGGGAGAATATTATGGGAAGGATGCCTGCGATTAGCTTGGCAGCGGTGCCTGGAAGGCGATCGGCAACTTTAGATTTGGCGGTGGAAATAGAAAAAAAAGGTTTCACTGGAATTTTTTGCCCCAGTCTCGGCGACTCCATGGCTTTGAGTCAAGCCCTCGCTTTGGTAACAAAAGAAATCGTATTTGGGACAAGCATCATGCCAATCTACTTCCGGCAAATATTTGATCATGCTAGTTCTGCCTCATTTATCCATGAAACCTCCAACGGTCGATTTCGTTTTGGTGTCGGCGTTAGCCATGGCCCTGCGTTAAAAGCTAAGGGTCTAAAAGGAGGGAAACCTCTCTCAGACATTCGAAGTTTTGTGTCGGAGCTCAAGGAAGCGCCCCGAGTTGGAGAGTTGCCACCAATTATTTTAGCTGCAATGAGAAAGAAGATGATTGCGTTGGCAGGAGAGATTGGAAATGGAATGGTTTTTGCGAACGCAGCAAGATCGCATATGCAAGAGTCTCTCGATGTTTTGTCCGCTTCTACCAAAAGGGACATCAATTTTTTTATTGGAAATATGATACCTACTTGCATATCTAACGATGTTGAAGCTGCGAAAGCCGTCAATCGAAAAACCCTAACCTCCTACGCTATGCTTCCGAATTATCGTAACTACTGGAAAGAGGCGGGCTATCTCGAAGAAATGGAGGGAATAGAGAAAGCGATTGAGGCGAAGGAATTCGATAGGATCCCACATTTTTTAACTGATACTTGGTTGCGGGATACAACGCTCTTCGGAAATTCAACTTCGGTTAGAGATGGGGTAGAGGCCTGGTTCGACTCAGGGATTAAGACTCCAATCCTTGTTCCATCCTCAGTCAGAGGTGGGCAGATGTTAGCCTTTGAGGATCTCTTTTCCATTTTTTAACAATGTTTCTAAAAACCACTTTTCTGAGATCCCGAGGGCACATCGCATATGAAATTAAATGATCCTGCCCAACCTATTTGGACATCAAAAATTTTTTTTCTCATGGCCTCTATCGGGTTTGCGGTTGGTTTGGGAAATATTTGGCGATTTCCTTATGTAGCCGGCGAGAGCGGGGGTGGCGCATTCGTTCTTTTATATTTGCTTTTTGCTTTCACTATAGGAATTCCCATAGTCATTGCGGAATTACTAATTGGCAAAAAAGGACGCGCCGGATCGGTCGGATCAATTCGGGTTCTGGTCAAGGAACAGAGTCTTTCCTCATTTTGGATCGGCATAGGTTATTTAAATCAAGTTGCTGCTCTTTTAATTCAAGTCACATATGCCGTGATCGCAGGCTGGGTTCTCCTTTATTTTTCCAGGGCTCTAACCGAAGGGTTTGTGCAAATTGCTCCCTCAGTTGCAGCGGCAGAGTATGAGGCCATTACAAAAAACTTCTTCGCTACCCTTTTTTGGACGATTTCGAGCATATTTTTCTGTGGTTTGATCCTTTTCTTCGGACTTAAAAATGGGATCGAGAGGGCGGTTGGATTTATGATGCCTACCCTTTTTTTTGTCATGGCGCTCTTAATCACGTTTAATATTTTCGCTGGGGGGTTTAAAGAAGCCTTGATTTGGCTCTTTGAGCCTGACTTCAGTAAAGTTACTCCAGAGGTTTGCCTTGCTGCGTTGTCTCAAGCTTTTTTTTCTATCGGTGTTGCGATGGCGGTAATGATGACTTACGGTTCTTTCCTCCCGCAAGAATCCAACATATTTTCCTCCGCCCTTATTATTGTTTTTGCAGATACTCTTGTCGCTATTTTAGCCGGCCTGGTTATTTTTCCGGTGGTTTTCTCTAGCAACCTCGACCCTGCCGCTGGACCAGGGCTGATTTTCCAAGTGCTTCCTGTCGCGTTTTCTGACATGCCCGGCGGATATTTTTTTGGGGTGTTCTTTTTTCTCTTATTGGCAGTCGCAGCAATAACTTCGATGCTTGGATTGCTAGAGTCTTTGGTTCGCTGGTTAGAAATAGAATTTAGATTCTCAAGGGAAAGGGCAACTGTCTGCGTTATTCTTTTAAATATTGTTTTAAGCAGTCTTAGTGTCGGAGCCTATAGCGGGGTGGTAAATTGGGGGAGTTTTTATTCCTCTTTCAATGATCGTATAGACTATCTCTCTAATCAGGTGTTTCTGCCTCTAGGTGGTATGCTTATCGCTATATTTGCAGGGTGGTTTGTTAATTTAAAACTGATCCAAGAAGATTATGTAGTTAAAAATAATAGAGTCTTCGCAATCTGGAAACTTTTCTTGCGTTGGCCTGTTCCGTTCGCTGTGTTTATTATCTTTATTAAAGGTGTACTGCAGGTTTAAAGTAAATACGGCTTTCTAAGCTCATAATTATCTTAGCGTCAGTCCCTTTGGAGGAGAGAGATAATTCGTGTTGCTAAAACCCAGCTCTGCCGTCCATTATCATCGAATAGAAGTCGGAGTCCAACTTTGTGTATTCCTGTTCGCCAGGCTTTTTAACAAGAACGGTTTCCGAGATTTCGTTAATATTGAACGCCTCCTCTTTCAGCTTATTCTTCTGCATTTTATGGGTGGATGTTGTGGGTAGATCCTCTAAAATGCGAATAAAAACTGGTCTAGCGTAGACAGGAAGGTTTTCCTTCACATTAGCAAATAACTTCGATGTTACTTGGTCAGAGTCGACTAGGTTCTGATTAAGCACTAGCGCAGCCATTCCAGCT
>CAJWLI010000056.1 GCA_913043075.1 uncultured Gammaproteobacteria bacterium | reverse complement strand
TGTGGTGGTTCCTTCGCTTCCCGGATTCGGTTTTTCTGCACCTCTTAGGAAGGCCGGAGTCGACGTTTCTAAAATTGCGAGTATATGGGTCGAGCTTATGACAGAGCAGTTGGGCTATCAAAAGTTTTGCGCGTTTGGAGGGGACTGGGGTTCATTAGTGACAGCGCATTTGGCCCATGCTCATCCAGAAAAGTTAATCGGTGCCCATTTGGGATTGGCTGTGATCCCAGGCCTGGATCGACGCTCACTCTCGGAAAATGATTTTGATGAAACAGAAAAATGGATGATAGAAAGAAACGCGGAAAGCTTGCCACATATTACTAGTCATCTTGCAGTCCATCTCCAGGATCCTCAAACCATAGGTTATGCCTTAACCGATTCTCCGATGGGCATGGCGGCGTGGATATGGGAGAGACGCAGGAATTGGAGTGACTGTGATGGCGACATAGAAAAAGCTTTCGAAAAAGAGCATCTTTGTACCACGGCAGCATTGTTCTGGTGCACTAAAACTATAAATTCCTCATTGAGGTTGTATCACGAGCATTTCAAGAAGAGTTGGCCTCTGATCAATGATAGAATGCCTGTTCTCTCAGCCCCCACGGGTCTTGCTGTTTTTCCAAAAGACGTTGTTCATCTCCCAAAAAAGGTTATCGAGCGCCACTGTAATCTTCATCATTATGCGGTGTTATCTAAAGGCGGTCACTTTGGTCCTGCAGAAGTTCCGGCGGAGCTAGTGAATGAAATCAGGAAGTTCTTTGTCCCCCTGATATGAACAATATTTTTCTATTCTGTCCACTTAAGGGCAATATAAGGGTGTTAGTATATCAAGAGTAGTAGGGGAGATTAATAATGGTAAAAAAAGGCAACGCGACGCCGACCTCGCACATTTATTTTTCGCAGCGGCTTCGTTTGCATTATCTTGATTGGGGTAATCCTGAAGCGCCTCCCTTGTTGTTGGTGCATGGACATAGGGACCATTGTCATAATTGGGATTGGGTTGCTGAGGCGTTAAGAGATGAATATCACATAGTGGCGCCCGATTTCAGGGGGCATGGCGACTCCGCCTGGGTTTACGGTGCAGCATATAGTCACGGTGAATATATTTATGATTTGGCGCAGTTGATTCATCAGTTAGAGTTATCCCCAGTAACGATAATTGCTCATTCGTTAGGAGGAAGTGTTGCGCTTCGATATGCTGGCATTTATCCGGAAAATATTCATAAGATGATAGTTATTGAAGGAACGGGTGGGCCTCCCGTGGAACTTGAAAATATGCCGCTCCACGACCGCCTGAGGCAGTGGATTGAGAATACGCGGAGCATTTCGGGCCGCACCCCGAAACGTTATAAAAGCTTAGAAGATGCGTATCAGAGAATGCACGAGGCAAACAGTCATTTGCGAGAAGATCAAGCGAGAAATCTGACCATTCATGGAACTAACCAAAATGAAGACGGCACTTATAGCTGGAAATTCGATAATTATACGCACGTTATGTCTCCATTCGGAATTGATCGATCAGACTCCCACGAACTCTGGAAAAGAATAGATAAACCAGTTTTGCTAGTTAGTGGAAAAGAATCCTGGATGTCGGCCGCGAAAAAAGAGGATCCAGCAAGCTATTTCCCTAATGCAAGTCATGTTCAAATCGAGAACGCTGGACATTGGTTACACCATGATCAACTGGAAACTTTCTTAAAGGTAGCCAGAGATTTTTTGGGTTAATTAAAGAGCTAATTCAGGGTCGAACCAATTCAATAAGGAATCGTGTTCATTTCTAGCATAGGTGTGTCCAAGACCATTTTTTGTTTTAAGGACAACCTCGACTTTTGCAGTCTCTAGTTCGGATTTAGTTAAGAAGGCGGTCTCCACTGGAAATATCTTGTCCTCAGCGCCGTGCACCAAAAATACTGGTCGATCAGTTGCAAGTGTATCGTCGCTCATCTTAGCAAGCGAAGCAGGCATGATGCCGGAAAATGGTGCGATGTGGGTAAAAGGAGTGCTTTTTCTTAGACCTGCAAGCATTGAAAAAGTTGCACCATCTGACATTCCAGTAATCAGGATTTTTTCTGAGTTTATTGAGCTGATTTCAGATATTTTATTAATCGCCTTTAAAATTTTAAAAAGGTCTTCCCGAACATTCTCTAGTGACCATGTTTGTTCACTTGACGTAGGGCAAAGCAATAGAAAACCGCGTGACCTCGCTTCTTTTAACCAGTTCCATAAAAAGTCAGCCCCATGGCCTGAGCTGCCGTGAAGAGCAACGATAAGAGGTAGAGATGCTTTTTGGCTTTTATTCTCAGGAATATAAAAGCTGAAACCGCCTCTCTCACCCGGTTGATTATTATGATGCCGGATTCCTGTCTCTTTCCTCCGGGTTTCCGCCGCTAGCTCTCTAATTAGTTCTGAGTCATCTTGCCTCTTTTTTTCAAGGAAGAACTGACTAACTGGCTGGAAGATTTTTGATAACGGATAAAGTTTTTCCTGAGCTCGGCAATACGAGCTTAGGCCTTCTTGAAGGTCTTGGAACTGCGTTCCTTGAAAATTTCTTATTACGCGAGAGCACAATTCGGAAATGCCTAGTAATTGAGCCTTCAAGATATCTAGTTCTTTTGGCACGCTAATTTCGATAAGATTCTTGGAGGAATCTTCCAGAGCTAGTTTCGAACTCTCAAAGTCTTTTTTGTGATGAGCTATATTCATCAGCTTTTTAAAAGATGACCCATGTTCAAGTACTCGCATGACATTGAGAAGAGCTGCTAAGACGTTTCCAATACTGTCAAAAATTTGCTTGTCTGAATCTGACATTTAATGCTCTGTGTTAAGCGTTTTTTAGGACACTATAAGATAATGAGTCTAGAAAAAGGAATAGGGTATACCTACTACGTGCCTGCTCCATGTAAGGAAGAGGTCAAAGTACTCTATGCGGACGATGATATTGTGCTAGTTGATAAACCGGCGGGGCTCCTGAGCGTGCCGGGCCGAATTCTCAAAGACAGCGTGTTTCAAAGATTGCTCTACGAGTTTCCCGATTTGTCCGTTGTTCATAGGTTGGACCTAGATACTTCGGGATTAATGGTTTTCGCAA
Organism: uncultured Gammaproteobacteria bacterium; assembly: GCA_913043075.1. GTDB lineage: Bacteria > Pseudomonadota > Gammaproteobacteria > Pseudomonadales > Azotimanducaceae > UBA9659. The sequence goes on along the minus strand of CAJWLI010000056.1, from coordinate 5,301 downwards.
ATTCGAGAACGGCGGTAACCAAGCTTAATCGGCAGTTTCGGGAACGATCGATCGCTAAGACCTATGAAGCCCTAGTTTTTGGAAGGGTCTCTGAGCATTCTGGGCGGATTGAGCTTCCGATTGGGCCTGACCCAAACAACCGGCCTTTGCGACGAGTTGATTTTGAGAAAGGCAAGCAGTCTCTAACCCTTTTCGAGCTGATCAAAGCGGAAGAGGGTCGCAGTCGTCTGAGACTGAAACCAATTACGGGTCGGAGTCATCAGCTTCGGATTCATCTCATGGCAATAGGGCATCCGATACTTGGCTGCGATTTGTATGCCCATCCATCAGCTTTGTCCGCGAGCGAGAGGCTGTGTTTGCATGCTAAAAGCTTAGTTCTGGAACATCCGAGCTCGAAGAAAAAAGTTGAATTTTTCTCTCAGGTTCCTTTCTAATATCAACACAATTACTTTTGAAGAAGGATCTTTTCATGATTACAGGTTCGTGTCTTTGTGGACAGGTGTCATACCAAATGGATGAGTCAAAGTCAGGTAGCGCCTTTCACTGCCACTGCTCAGATTGTAAAAAAGTCACTGGATCAGGGAAGGCCACTGTCGTAGAAGTTTCGGAGAAAGCCATCGAAATCTCGGGAAATTTCCAGACTTTTGAAAAATTAGGGAGTGACGGGTCCCATGTTAAGAGAGCCTTTTGCCCAATTTGTGGATCTCAATTGTTTACGTTTGTACTTGAGAACGAGGGTGCTCTTTTTGTGAAAGCAGGTACTATGGATTATTCTGATTGGGTAAGACCTGTTGCGACATGTTGGGCAGCCTCAGCCTCTCCGTGGTCTCCGGCTGACGAAACCACAAAAACTTATGCAGGCAATCCTGTTTCAGCGTAAGTCTTAAGGTTTTTCTGCTATCACCAGCGCGCGGGTGGGGGCTGGGTATCCCTCCACTGTTTTGTTTTCGTCCTGGGGATCTAGAAAGTCCGATAATGACTGAAAGTCCATCCATTCTGTGGATCTCTGCTCTTTTGTCGAGGTAGTGGTTACATCGACCACTTCGATCTGGCTGAAGCCAGATCTCTGCAACATAATTTGCAAAACCTTTTTTGAGGGAATAAACCAGACATTAGACATCTTTGCGTATGTGTCTTTTGGCAGAAGTATCTCCCGGTTTTCTTTTTCGGGAAGGATAAGAGTCTCGAGCACTAGCTTCCCCTTCGGCTTGAGGAAGCTGAGTAGCTCTTTTAATTGATCTATGGGTGAGCGGCGGTGATATAAAACCCCAAGACAAAATACCACGTCAAAAATTTTGAAGGCAGGTAGGTGTTCACTCCGCAATGGAAGCAAAAAAGCGTTATTTTTGCTCGAAAGTTTTTGCATGGCTGCAAACTGGTAATTGAAAAGGATCGTCGGGTCAATTCCAAGAGCGACTTTAGCTCCGGCTTCTAACATCCGGAAGAGGTAGTAGCCATTTCCGGCACCAATGTCGAGGACAAATTTTTCGCTTAGATCAATTCCTTGTTGTTTGATTCGCTCCCATTTCCAATCGCTTCGCCACTCTGTCTCGATAATTGTTGATCCAACAAGCAGAGGACCTTTCCTCCAGGGTTTAAGTTTGATCAACGCGTTCGAATAATCCGTCTTGCCATCCCCGATGCTTAATAAGTCTCCCTCTGTTTTAATCGGATTCTCGCTATTCTCGATTGAGTCGAGAATAGCGTCCCATTCTTCCGATTTGCCGTGCTCTCTGGTTTCTGTTGCGAGTTTTTCGAGCAAAAAATCGTGATACTTGTTTAGCTTTGTTTTCGCTGTCTCCTCAAGAAAACGTTTAATTTCTGCTTCCATCTCTAAAACACTTTGTCTCTAGTTGAGTGAAATAAGGTCTAGTTTTGTGGTCATTTAATAGCTAAAAAGCTCGCGAAGTTAAAATCCTGAAAAAATTTATAAATATTCTTAAAGCCTCTCCGTTTTAATCTTTGAAGATGTTCTTCTTCAGTCTCCGTTTTGAGAACTTGTTCTATTGCTTTTCTTTTTTGATCGATTTCAAGCAAAGAGTAGCCATTCTCCCGCTTGAATCTCTCATGAAGGTTAAAAAAAGTGGTTTCTTGCTCTTGGTCATGTATTGAAATTTTCTCAGACAAGACTAAAACGCCGCCTTCGTTTAAAGACCGATAGATTTTTTCTATAAGTCCCTCCCTTGCATTAGGTTCAACAAACTGGAGTGTCCAGTTCATCAAAACTACTGAAGAATTCTTCATGGCAGAACTTTCAATATTTCCAAGCCTTACATCTATCTTTTGCTTGTGCTCTATCTTTTTTAAGTGGGCACGACATTTTTTGACCATAGCCTCTGAATTGTCAATGCCAATAATAATGCAGTCCTTAGGCGAATGGTCTGCGAGCTGAAAAATGCCTGCGCCTAATGAGCACCCCAGATCATAAAGGTTGGTTTTGGGTGACGCGTATTTCTTTGTAATTACTCCTATATTTTGCAGTAAGAGGTTATAACCTGGGATGCTGCGCTGAACCATGTCTTCGAAGACGTTCGCAATGTCATCGTCGAAACGAAAGTCGTCGATAGGGCTTTTTGGCTGTGCGTAGATTTTATCTTTATGCATCTCTCTGATCTTTTTCATTTGCTTTCACTATGATAGAAAAAAAAGTAGATTAGATCCCATAAAATTAGCCAATAATTGTTAGAAATGACCAAAAAACAGATTCGAATTTTACATATCTCAGATATTCATCTAGACAACGAGATTGGTTCGGGCGCAGAGAAGAGCTCGGCTCAGATTGGTCTAGAGGCTGCGATTGACGCTTCGATTGAGCAAAATGTTGATCTCATTCTTCTGGCAGGGGATTTGTTCGACCATAACCGGATAAAAGTCGAGTGCTTAAATTTCGTCGACTCCCAGTTCGAGAGATTGCTTTGTCCTCTTGTAATGATTGCGGGTAATCACGATTGTCTAGCCGAATATTCGATATACAAACGATACAATCCGGAAGAGGCATCCGAAAACGTATTTTTCTTGCGAGCCGATGCTGGCTCGACATGTGTTTTTAAAGACTTGGGGGTTACTGTTTGGGGTAGAGGGATCGTGGAACACCATCCTGGACATAAGCCTCTAGACCACATTCCATCTGTGCCTGAAGATGGTTGGTATGTTGGCGTTACTCATGGATATTGTGTTGACAGAGATCTGCAAAGTTTCTCATCCTTAATTAGACCAGAAGAAATTGAGGCTAGCGGCTTCGATTATTTAGCGTTGGGTCACGTTCATGTCTTTTCGTTTATGGAACATGGGGTAACCAAGGCTGCTTACTGCGGTTCTCCGAACAAAGGTTTAGGAAAAAATGATATGTCTGCAGCTCTTGTGGAGCTTAACCCTCAAAAAGGAGTATTTGTAAATAAACTCAATTTGCTACCACGGTCGTTTTGAGCTTTCCCAGTCGAATGGAACAGATCCGCTCTCGGTGAGCTGTCTTATTTCGGCTTTTGGTCTGCTGTGATTAAGGTCAAGCAGCCCAATTGTTCCAAGTTGTGTATTCAAGTTGTGTGGGAAAGTTGGAGAGCCAGGATTTATGCACAAAGTTTTGTCGATGTGATCTATTTGCTCGACATGCGTGTCCCCGTAAATAAGCACGTCTAAATCGACAGTTGGAAATAATTTCTGTTTCCATTTTTTTACAGTGAGATTAGGGGGTATCTCTGGGACGGGGATATGATGCGTAAGACCAATGTTAAAGTTGTTGAAATTCAGTAACCAACTTTTCTTAACTCGAGAATCCTGAGGCTGCTCTTCTCGGCCGCCGGATCCTTCATCCCCGTTTCCCAAAGCAGCATAAACTGGAGCGATTTTCTCCAATTGATCGAGCAAAGAATAGTTATATATATCGCCCGCATGCAGGATGACGTCAACGTCTTTTAATTCACTGAAAACCTGTGGCCAAAGCTCAGGCATTGCCTCTGGGATATGGGTGTCAGAAAGAAGACCAATTCGCATATTAAAAACTCGAACAAAAAATGATTTTCTAAAGCTCGCGGAGCTTGATTTGGCGGCTAGCTACTAAATTCTTTCCGTAATTTCTCGCCGTGTTCATTTAGCTCAGGAATTTGTAATATTTTTTCTTTTGTCATTTCCTTTTGTGCTCCTCGACCAAGCATGGATATTTGGTCTTTTTGTATTTGTACTCGACGGAATCGCGCTTGGGGATGTTTGCTCAATGCCGCGACATCGTTAATTTTTCCAAAGGCAATACCAGCTGCATTTAATCTTTTAATTAATTCTTTTTCGCTAGTAGAAGCGAAGATGCCATCAATTATTTTGTTTAAATGTACTCGATTTTTTACTCGATCAAGATTTTTTAAAAACATCCTGCGTGCTTTTAATCTTGGCTTCTTCAAAACCTGGTCACAAAATGTTTGCCACTCTCCTTGATTTTGGACGCTGATTAAGATTTGTTCGTTTTCTAGAGTGGTAAAGGAACCGTAAGGAGCGATTGTTGGGTGCTCCAGCCCGGGGTTTTTCGGGAACTCTCCGCCGTAAACGTATTGCAGGTAAGGGACATTCATCCAATCTGCAGAGGAGTGAAAAAGTGAGACGCTGATATCCGTTCCTTTTTTTTTGGGGTCTTTTTCTCGTTTATAAAGAGCTAAAAGTATTTCTTGGTAGGCATTCATCCCTGCGGAGATATCTGAAACGGAAACGCCTACTCTGGTAAGTTGGTCCCCGATACCCGTTACAGAACAGATTCCACTCTCGGCTTGGATCAGAAGATCATAAGCTTTTTGTTCTTTGAGCGGCCCATGCTCTCCATATCCGTTTATTGAACAGGTGATGAGTCCTGGATTTTGATTCCGAAGCTCCGATAGCTCAATTCCTAATCTTGATATTGCGCCGGGGGAAAGGTTTTGAATGAAAACATCTGCATGCTTAAGCATATTTGTAAAAAGCTTTTTATCATTTGCAGCTCTGAGGTTCAGAGCTACGCTCTCTTTGCCGGCGTTTAGCCAAACGAAATAAGCGCTTTGATTCTTCACTGTCCTGTCATACTCACGCGCAAAATCTCCCTCCGGTCTTTCTACTTTGATGACCCTCGCTCCCTCTTCTGCTAGTCGTCCGGATGCATAAGGCGCTGCGACCGCTTGTTCAAGCGCGAGAACCGTTATTCCCTCTAAGTGCATTGTTTGCCTCGTTGAATTAGGATGTGTCTGGTACGAGAACACAGTTTTTCTTATACTTACTATCTTAACCGCCCATAGCTCAGCTGGATAGAGCACCAGGCTTCGAACCTGGGTGTCGGGAGTTCGAATC
>CAJWLI010000055.1 GCA_913043075.1 uncultured Gammaproteobacteria bacterium | reverse complement strand
CGTTTGAACGTTTGCAATCCGAAGGAAAAATCGGGGGCTGGGGTTTTGGCTTGGGGCAACAACAGGCGCTTGATCGAGCGATGAGACATAGTGTCAAACCATCAGCAGTTCAGTGTGTTATTAATCCGTTGAATTCTGCGGGTGGAATGGCGGGATTCTTGCCAGGATTTAACCCTAATCAGGTCCTTGAAATTTGTCTGAAACACAATGTTTCTGTCCTCGGGATACGAGCCCTGCAGGCCGGCGCACTTACCTCAGGCTTTGATAGAGATTTACCTCAAGATGATCCAGACAAAAATGATTTCGATCGAGCAAGAGGTTTTCGAAGGCTCGCAAAAGATTTAGGTGAAAGTCCAGCAGCCTTGTCCTATCGATATGCGTTATCAATTTCGGGTGTGAGCTCAATTATACTGGGAGTAAAGAATCGGGCGGAGCTGGCTGAAGCCCTGGAAGCCGCTTCGAAACCGCGGCTCGCTTCCGGGGAAATAGATAGGATAACCCAATCTTTCACAGCGCTTGTTTGAAAGCGATTTACCCGCTTTTATGCTAGCGTTTGAAGATCAGCCAATTGGTTACTCATTATAACTATCAGAAGTAGCGGCCTGTTCGAGGAAATAAATAATTGAAACTGTTAACTTTGATTTAGGAAATATGTTGGAGGTTGAGAATGATTAATCTTGAGAGAAAAGGTGATGTTTTTACTATGACTCTAGACTCAGAAGAGAATAGATGGAACACGTCTTTCGTTCGGGAATTTAATGGGATTTTAGACGATGTAGTAAACTCGTCTGGTCCTGCGGCTCTCGTTACTGCCTCGGCCAGCGAAAAGTTTTTCTCAAACGGATTAGATCTAGGATGGATACAGAATCCCCAAGATTTTCCTGCTGCAGGAGATCGGGAAGTTTTTGCTTCTGAGTTTATGCACTTAATGGCTCGCTTAATTACGCTGCCAATACCCAGTATTTGCGCAGTAAATGGCCATGCCTTTGGAGCGGGTTTTATGGCGGCTATGTGCCATGATGTTCGGCTCATGAGACAAGATAGGGGATTTATGTGCGCAAACGAACTAGAGATAGGTATGACGATTCCAACTCCAGAATTGGCTTTGTTTCGGCACAAAATGCCTCGGCACGTATTTCACAAGACGGTGCAATTAGCTCATCGATGGTCAGGTCCGGATGCACTGCAGGCAGGCCTTGTTGACGGTGTATCTTCTTTGGATGGTTTACTTGAGCTCGCCCAAAAAAGAGCGGCTGAGTTAGCACCCCTTGGCGCCAATAGACGAAACTTTGGCGATCAAAAAGAACGTTTATATGGAGAAAATGCAGCAATCAACGAGGTGCACGGTCCCGCCCATATGCTTCGAAACGCGCATCTGTATGGCCATTAAAAACAGAGGTAGTTCTAAACTTAGAGAGTTATTTGAAGCAACTTTCAAGCAACGAGACCGAGACCTTTAGTTACTGAGATGAAGTTTTAGATATCTAGGGTGTCTTTAGATTGGTTTTTTCTAGCAGCGTTGCGACTTGCAGAGCGTCGCCGTAGTCAAGGGCGGGCGCCATCATTTTGTTGCCCGGATAATAGGCTATAGGGTTAGAAAGAAAAGCGGCCAAGGTTGCTACATTCCAAAAAATCTGAGTACTTCGATCGTTGAAAGCTCTAGAGTAACTGTATTCTTGAACGGAGCCAGACTTTCTCCCGATAACTCCATAAAGGTTTGGTCCGATTTTATCTTCGTCGGTTATAGAATTGTTGTGACAGCTCGAGCACTGCTGTCTAAAGATCATTTTCGCTTTAGGTTCATCATACGGAGCGTACAAAGCCTTGATCGTTTCCTCGCTTTGCATTACCCCGTGCTCTTCTAAAATATCTGCTATTTTTAAATTCGATGCCATTGGCACCGCTTTTGCCACTCTGTCAAGTTGATTAGCATCCGGTTTCCCTGGACGTAGACGAATTATTTTTCCTTTCGATGAGTCGGTTAAGGCATATATGAGACCGTCTGGCCCTACCTCAATAGAACGGATTCGTTCGTTAAGGTCGTTAATTAATCTCTCCTGCTCGATGACTTCATTATTTTGGATCTTCAATCGAATAATTGATTGGTCTCCCATTGCTCCCACAAAAAAATCTCCCTGCCAATTCGGGAACGCGTTTCCGTTATACAAAGCCAAGCCAAAAGGAGATATTGATGGGCTCCAAACATTAATTGGATCATCAAATTCTGAGGCGCTTTGTTTAGTCGATATTTGATCACCCGAATAGTAGAAGCCCCAGGTCACGATGGGCCACCCATAATTTCGTCCAGGAACAATTAGATTGAGTTCATCTCCTCCCTGAGGGCCCATGTCCATTGCCCAAACTCTATTCTTTTCATCAACTACCATTCCACCAACCGACCTTAGACCAACCGCCCATAGTTCTGGTCTTGCATTGTTTGTGTTTTGATATGGGTTGTCGTTTGGAATGCTCCCGTCACGATTTAATCTCAGCATTTTTCCTATATTCCCATCGAGTCGCTGAACCATACCGCTCCCGGGGTTTCCACTAGAGCCGACTGCTACGAGCATAGATTTGTCTAGCAGAAACTTAATTCGGGTAATGTTCGGCCCCCCTGTGGGAGCTGGTGGGGAAGTTCTGAAGATTTCTCGCCCGTCTACAAGTTTGTTCTCACTGAGCTTTGCTTTGTAAACAATGCCTGTTCTAGCTGATGCGGTCCCCGTCGTGTAAGTAAGATAGATTTGGGAGTTCGAATTGAAGTCAGGATCAATTTTGATATCGAGTAAGCCGTCAAATGGACTCGCGGTTAGAACCTCGGGGACCCCTTGTAACTCTGAAATCTCTCCATCTACTGAGATCAGTTTAATTTTGCCCAATCTCTCAGTTACCAGTAAGGAGCTATTGGGCAGCCAAGCCATTCCCCAGGGAAACTCAAGTCCTTGCGCATATTCTTCGACCCAGAAATTCTGATTGAACGAGCTTCTAATTTCTTGGCCCTGTTTTTCGGAAGAGCATCCCGAGATGAATAGAAACAATAGGGACGAAAAGACCATTACCATGTTTTTCATAACTATTTGTCGCCTACAGTTTAAGTCTTTTCGGTTTTTTGCGAAGCAAAATTCCGTTGTGCCACGAATACCCTTATTTACTAAAGTGGGTCCAAACCCATTCTTCCCAAAATTCTGATTTTAAAACTCGCTTCCAATTAGATGTTCACTCGTTGACCGAGTAAAGCATGGAGCACAAGAAATTTCTAACAGAAGCTGATTTCATTGCATAAAGAGTTGAAGAGATGCCTCCATGTTAAATAGCGACTTGACCTCGTTTTTTTTAATTTAAAGCCTCTGATGGAGCGCCCTGTTAGCAGTGTCCTTGGCAAGCTGCACTGGAAATATAACATGCTGGATGTTTTGTTGTGATAGCGCGGCCCCCTCAATTTTTTTTAGAGGGTTCTAAAGTACGGTAAAATAATGCATTACGTTTTGGGCAAAAGAACTTCATTTAGCATACCCAAATAACTTGTAGGGAAAGAAACGTCGTCATAGTAGCCTTTCTCTTTCAATATTTGATGTAACTGCGGCAAGTTGTAGATGGGCACTGAGGCCATAATGTGATGTTCCATGTGGTAGCTCACCCCCAGAGGACAAAAAATGAGTTGGTCAAACCAGTTCGAAGGGATGGTGCGCGTATTTTTTCGCGGATCCCTATCGTATAGGTTTGGCACGGCAGCATGCTCCGCAACCTGCCGTAAACGGCTGAATAGTTTGCTCGTGGTCAACTCGGCTATCCACCAGACCGAGTAGAACCACCAAAATCCAACGTATGTGAAAAAGCAAATCGCGATCGCGTGCACCACTAGCCCGCGGACTAAAGAACTGCGCTTTTCAGATTTTTGCGCAAACAATGTGAGCAGAGACTTGACTAGGCCTCGGGTTTGACGCCAGCCGGTTCTTCCTGTGATATCGCGCAGAAGCTTTCGCCGCAGGCGCTGAGTTGAGATAGGATAGTCACGATAATTGACTAGATCGGGATCCTGATTCGTCCCTGCCATGCGATGATGTTTGATATGTGCCGCACTATAGGCCTGCATATTGTTGAAAGTGGGAGCCGCTGCCAGCCATTCTCCGATCATTTTGTTTAGCCGTCGGCTTTCAAACAGTGTCCCGTGACCGCATTCATGAACCAGCACACCGAAGCCGAGCTGCCGTGTCCCAAGCAAAATAATGCCTAAGACTATCGTGATAGCGTTGGTCCAAAGGACCATGACTGAGAAGGCGCATGCGGTGAGCGCGTAGTTAAGTGCGACTAACGCACTAGCTTTTAAGTTGCTTCGACATTGAATCAAAGCAAGTTCTTGCTCGTTTAGCAGGGTTCTTACTTCCATCGTTTGTTGTTTTTCACCTTCCAATAACTAGCTGAGCAACAACCTTCGTTTTACAGTACTCGTCTAGCTTTATCTAATTTTTAATATAAAAAGACATTGGCGGAGAGAGAGGGATTCGAACCCTCGATGGGCTATTAACCCATACACGCTTTCCAAGCGTGCTCCTTAAACCACTCGGACACCTCTCCAATGCGTCTACACGAATATGATAACTTATCGAATCTTGAAGGGGTAAGCCAAAACGTAATAATCACGAATTTTGTTTGCTTTCTTTTTCTGGATTGATTGAAATCTGAGATAGAAATAAAACTGAGGTAAACATGAATTTTCGAATAGAACAGGAAATTGCTATTTTTGAGTTCGACGATGGGAAAGCAAATGCTCTAGGGCACGAATTAATAGAGCAGTTCTTTTTTGCTTTAGCCGAAGCTGAATCGGAAGCCAAGGGGCTTTTGATTGCAGGAAGGCAAGGCGTTTTTTCAGCAGGATTTGATCTTAAAGAGATTAAGAAAGGTGGAAGTGCAGCCGCAGAACTTGTCAAAAAGGGTGCCAAACTGTTTCATCGGATGTTCGATTTTCCGAAACCGCTCGTGGCTTGTTGTGCGGGCCACGCAGTGGCGGCGGGAGCTTTTCTTCTTTTATCTTGTGACTATCGTATTGGCTCCACAGGGCCTTTTAAGTATGGTCTAAATGAGACAGCGATTGGTATGGCTCCACTGCCAATTTTTGGGAATGAATTGGCTTTGAAGCGTCTTTCTCCCCGTTTTTTGAGCAGAGCTGTTATTCAGTCTGAAATGTTCTCTCCCGAGGATGCTTTTGAGGCAGGTTTTTTAGATCAAATCGCAGAGCCAAATGATCTGTTCGAATCCGCAAAATCAAAAACCATAGAGCTTGCTTCTTTGCCCGCTGTCGCGTACGGCAAAATGAAAAGAGACATACGAGCATCTTCTTTAGAGCGTATGAATATTATCTAGCGAGTTTGATTTTCGCTCGAGTTAGAATAAAGCCTTGGGTGAAAAAAAAAGGGCGGGGGTTTATATTAATAGTAATGATTTTATGGAGATTACTCAAAGACGATACGAGTACGCTATGGGAATCGATGCCCGAGATTTTGGTCTACTCAGATCAGTTTTTACTGAAAATATTGTTATGAATTTCGAAGACTATAACGGACTGCCTGCGGCGAAAGTAAAGGCCGACGATTGGGTAGAAAGTTGCAAACCGCTATTTTTGGGACTCGATTCAACGCAACATGTGATGAGTAACCCTATAGTAACTGTTCAGGGTGACACAGCCTCTTGTAAGATGCAGATGCAGGCGTTGCACTTTTACAAAAAAAGGCGTCAGGAAGAGTTCTCGATTGGCGGTTATTATGAAGATAAGCTTTTTTACAACGGTTCAAAGTGGCTTATCAGCGCGGTCACCCTGAATATTTTTTGGACCCGAGGCATCCGGGATATAATGGTCGCCGCGACAAAAAAGGGGCAAACTATTCTGGATGATAAAAGCTAGGTTAGCGCGTCTTTGAGGGCTGCTAGAAAGCTCTGGTTAAGCCTTCGGCTTACCTTTGCGGCTGGAGCAAAACCCTCCCCCGCGTGATACATACCAGGAAAAACTGACATCTCGCACGGAATCCCGTCTTCGATTAGTTTTTGTCCAAAACCAATATCCTCGTCTCTGAACAGATCTTCAGAGCCTACTGATATATAGGTTGGTGGGAGTCCTTTTAAGGATTCTGCTCGGCTTGGGGCCGCATATTCGGAAGCCGCTTCGGCCGGCGTTCCGTTAAGGTACATCTCCCAGGCATTGAATGAGGTCGATCTTTTCCAAACAGGGTGATTGGTGATGTTTCCAGAAGGGGTGGCGTGCAAATTATCTAACATTGGATAGAGTAAGACCTGAAAACATAAAGGTATATTTCTGCCATCTCTGTTCATAAGCGATACGCCTGCAGCCATACCCGCTCCGGCGCTCGCACCGCCTATTGCTATCTTACCCGCTTGGATACCCAGAGAATCTGCGTTGTCAAAGACCCATTCGAGTGCGGCCATACAATCTTCCGCTCCCGCGGGGAAGGGGTGTTCGGGTGCGAGCCTATACTCCACCGAAACCACCGTGCAGTCACAAAAATCGGCTATGACTTTTGCCCTTTCATCGTAAGCGCTCCCAAAAATATAACCTCCACCATGGATCCAAAGAACCACTGGCTGGCTTGGTTTGCTTGACTTCCTAAATATAAAAATAGGGATTTCTCTGTCCGCTTTTACTATTTTTAATTCTTCCTCCTTGACCGCTAACGAAGAGGGTAAGGGTGCTCGTTCTAACAATAGCGCCCGTATTTTTTCTATATTTCCCCTGTCAATCTCTAGTGCAGGGAAGTCGTCGAGAGCAGGCAAAAGCTCTTTATCTATCTTTGCGTAATCTAAGTCCATCCGATTCCCCTCGAGATTTTTCTCGATTTCGCGTAGGCGTTTGTTATCTGTCCAATTATTTCGGGAAGTACAGCGAATCCCCTATTTCACTGGTTTCAGTTTCGGTCTGCCCTGGCTCTTGGGTGCTTCCTCACTATCAAGCCAAAGATTCAACGTGTCGTGGAAATGCCTAATTTTTGATTCTTGATAACTAGCAAAAATCGTCTCGCCCTTCGGGTGAGAATGAAGTCCCTTTTGCACCATTCGATGATTAACATAGTCCTGATTGAAGATCTTAGCTAAGTTGCTGCCTATATCAGTGGCGAGAGTGTAATCATCATCGATGTCTAAGAAAGTGCATTTCGCTGGCTCTGGCATCGGAGCTCCGTCAGGTAACGGAATCAGATACATCACCTCGTGAAGCGATTGCTCAGGGTTGTCTCCATCAGGTTTAAATCTATAAAAAATAGGGTTGAAATCAGCCCATGGACTAATATTGGGAAATAAGGAGTAGTAGATAGCATCATTTAGGTCCGCATCACTTATTTCGTCTACCTTAGAACCAAAATGCTCTCTCATTGCATTTCGTCGATTTTCAGCCGTCGACGATCGATACTCCAATGGATCACTGGGATACACCATTGGGTCGTCTTCTTGTCCCTCCATGATTTTCCCCCCTACCCAACTGCACATTTGAATGTCAGCAGATTTGACATCCCCACTAATGTATTCGGCATGTTCTGTGAACCTGCCCTTTTTCCCGTTTGGGAGCTCTACTTCAACTAGATTTTCCTCAATCCTGCGGTAGGTGTGACCGCTAAGCATATGGGTCATGCTCTGATAAGCTTTCCCATCTGGGTAACACTCCTGAGCATTCTCTTTTAGTTGAGTATGCGGGCTGGGATACCCTGACGCGGACATTGCCCTTGAAAAATTACCCCATACGTCATATTTAGAATTCACATCAGAAAAGGATCCGAGCAGTTCTGGGTGCGTGGCGACCACATGATAGGATTCCATGAAAGCTTCTTGAGCTACCTTCCAGTTGCAGGGCAGTCTTTTAATTAGGTGCGCTGCCTTGAATCTTCGAGCAAACGGAACCCTGAAGTGACGGCCAAAATCTCCAATGAAGTCAGCCAATGGCTCGCAATTAGGGTCCGGATTGATAAAAAAGAACCCATCCCATTTATCTACCTTGATTTCTGACAAAGAGTATTCCTCCTCTGTAACCGAAGGAAAATCCCAATGACCTGGAATTTCTTTCAATTTTCCATCCAGGTGCCAGCTCCATCCGTGAAACGGGCAGCGGAAAACTTTCAATTCCCTTCTATGGTTATCACACAGAGCTCTTCCTCGGTGAAGGCATGCATTTGGAAATGCTTTAACCTCGTTCTCGGAAATCCTTACGATCAGGTAGCTCAGGCTTGCGATATCGTAAACATGCGTATCCCCTACATTCGGAATATCGCTCTCGTGGCAGGCCATTTGCCAGACCCTTTTCCAGAGCTTCTCAACTTCTTTATCATGTTCAGCCTTTGAGAAGTATCGGTGCGCTGGGACTTTTGTCACGCCAGATGGATAAGGAGAATCCTCTAAATAAACCGAGGGCGG
>CAJWLI010000054.1 GCA_913043075.1 uncultured Gammaproteobacteria bacterium | reverse complement strand
CTAACTTAATAAGAGAGGCTTGGTTGAAACACCATGTCTTAGTGTTTCCTGAACAGAAGCTTAGCGATGATGACCTCGAGGACTTTACCCTTTCTTTTGGGGAGTTTGGTGAAGACCCATACATTGAACCAATCGAAGGGCGCAAAAACATTTGCGCTATCAAACGATTAGCCAAAGAAAAATCACCCATATTTGCTGAATCCTGGCACACTGACTGGAGCTTCTTAGAAATCCCTCCTGCTGGAACATGTCTTTACGGAAAGAAGATCCCTCCCAAAGGAGGAGAAACAAGTTTTGCAAACCAACATGCGGCTTATAATGAGCTTTCAAGGGATTTAAGAACCCACATCGATGGAAAGTGGGCGATTCATTCTGCCGCTGCTGGTTATTCCCCTGAGGGTATATTTGGAATCGAAAATTTAGAGAAAGACAGAAGCATGAAAATACGCGTATCGAAGGACGCGCGAAAAACTCAAAAGCACCCCCTTGTCCGAAAACACTCTGAAACCGGGAAAAAGAGTGTGTTTAGCTGTTTCGGTTATATAAGCGGCATCGAAGGAATGCCTGAAGATGAAGCGAAAGATTTACTACTGGAACTTCATCAATGGCAAACCAAACCAGAATTCGTGTATCAGCACGTTTGGCAAGAAGACATGCTGGTCATGTGGGATAATCGGAGTCTTCTGCATAAAGCTAACGGCGGCTATGAGGGCTTCGAAAGATTGTTGCACCGGACGACAATAGCAGATATCGAACATTGAGCGCCATAGTTGATCGCCTTTTTCGGGCAATTAAACATGGAGAACCAATTCCTCCTTTCCCAGAAAATCTTGATATCCCTGATGCGTATGAGGTTCAAAAAAAAGTATCTAAAAGGATTTATTCTTCGAAGTTAGTTGGCCTCAAGGCAGGCGTTACGAGCGAAGAAATGCAAAATGCTTTAAGAATAAGCAGTCCTTTGATTGGCGGCCTTTTTCAAGAAAACCGACTCGACGAAAACCCAAAACTTACTTTTAGAGAGGGGAGGCTCATCGAATGCGAGCTCGGCATTTTCTCTGATATTCATGGGAATATTAAAGCGGTCTGTCCTGCAATTGAATTTGCAGTCCTCGATTTTGAGAAAAAAACAGATCTCAGTGGCCCTAATCTTGTGGCTAGCAATGTCGCAGTTGAAAAGTTTTTACTCGGAAAGAAATCCATTGACGTTGATTCGCTTTCTAAGGAGCAGTGCTCTTTATTTCGTGGCAACACTCAAGTAAATGATGCTTATATTGGAGATTCATTGGGGGGACCCAGAGAAGCAGCTAAATTCATAGCAGGTGAAGCCTTGCGAAGGGGCTATGCACTCCAAGAGGAATGTGTGTTTCTCTCGGGTGCTTGCGGGGATGTTATAAAAGCGGAGCCAGGTGAGTATCGCGCAGAGTTCGGTGGCTTGGGCGAACTCAGGTTTGAAATCGTTTAACCCAGGAAACTATTTTTTTCACTCAAGCGTTCGCTCGTACATAATTTTTAAAGATTCTCCCATGTTTTTTGGATACTCTGATTCAGAGAAATCGACGATTTGACTCCAAGATTCGGCAATTTGATCAACAGTGATGGCGTCCGTTCGTGGGTCTAGATTAAGCCCACTACTTCTTTCAAAACGAACTTTCTTAAAGGATCCGGCTGACGCTTCGAACATACTACCTGTTTCTTCACATGAGACATGGGAGAGAAATGCAATCAGTGGAGCAATGTAGTCAGGGTTGATAGCTTTTTTTAGAGGCTCTGGGAAATTAGCGCTATTCATATCTGTTGCGCCAAAAGGGGCTACACAATTACAATTAATACCGCTCTTAGCTCCCTCTAAGGCTATGGTTTTAGCTAGACCTAGCATTCCTAATTTTGCCGCCGCATAGTTAGCCTGCCCAAAATTTCCATAGATGCCAGTAGCAGATGACAAGAAAACGATTCGCCCAGCGCCAGCTTTCTCAAAGTGAGGCCAAGCAGATCGAGCTAATCTAAATGCACTACCAAGATGTGCGTCCAAAACTTTCGACCAATCCGTGTCACTCATTTTTTTTAGAGTTTTATCAGAGAGGAAACCTGCGTTGTGAACAAGGCTATCAATTCTTCCAAATTGTTCGATGACTTGACTGACGAGCTCTTCACTTGACTCCACAGGGCATGAAATATAGGGAGAATTTATTCCCGCCTCTCGAAAATTTTTGGCTAATTCATCTGAGTAGGAAGCTCTTCCATTCAACACAACCTGAGCCCCTGCCTGATCAAGACACTTAGCAAAAGATAAACCTAAGCCTTTAGAGGAGCCAGTTACTAGGACAACCTTGCCTTCAAAATCAATTGCCATTGCTTAAAGCCAATCCCAATTTATTTCTATCCAACTGAGGGGTCTCCGAATTTTTTATCTCATATATCTCGATGAGGTTTCCGCAAGGATCGCGACCGTAGATCGCAGAGGATTTTTCATCGAAGTGAACGATATCTCCAACAAATTCCATCCCGAATGATTTTAACCTATCGTACTCAGACTCTATATCATCAACCTGCAGTGCAAAGTGTGGATAACCAAAATCGCAAGCTCTCGATCTCAAGTCTCTCGGTTCAGGGCTAGAATAATGCCAAAGTTCTAAAAATACGTTACCAGCCTTTAACATCGCCGTCTTTGCTCGGGCTTGTTTTAGACCGATTGCTTGATCTACTTTTTCGACGTTATCAAACTCGGCTTCGCTCTCAATAGAAAACCCTAAGGCCTTTGTATAAAAATCCAACGCTTTGCCAAAATCATCTACTCCTACAGCAATATGATGAACACCAACAATCATGGTCTCCTCCTTCGGCTCTCAATGCACAACTTTTTTGGGCTATAGTTTTTAGTCCCAGTAGGGCGCTCTTAGCTTGCGTTTATTTATCTTTCCCATTGTATTTCTTCCTAAATCATCCACGAACTCAAGGGTTCTGGGGCATTTATAATGAGACAGTTTTTCTCGACACCAAGCGACTACGACCTCTTCAGAAGGAGTTTCTATGTCTTCTCTTGGAATCACCAAAGCCTTCAGCTCCTCGCCCATTTCCTTATTAGGCACACCAATACATGCCACATCGAGGACAGCAGGATGTTCGATTAAAACCTGTTCAGCTTCCGCGGGATAGATATTTACACCGCCTGAAACAACCATGTCACTAAATCGATCAGTAATGAAAACATAACCGTCTTCATTCATGTAAGCAATTTCTCCAAGCGTAAAAACCCCTGGGGCTATATGAGCCTCCGCCGATTTTTCCGGATCGTTGTAATAAATCACTCCCCGCCCCGTAGTGTCTTCAAAGAAGAGACGACCCTCTGTATTAGCAGGCAGCTCATTACCCTCGTCATCTAAAATCTTCGCAACAAATGGCGGTAGAGCCTTTCCTACAGAACCGGGGTACTTGAGCCACTCTTCTGATGTGATCATGCAAGTCGACCCTACCTCACTGGCTCCATAAGCTTCCAAGAAAACCGGACCAAACCAATCAATCATCGATTGTTTTACATCAACCGGACACTTTGATCCCGTATGACTTATAGCATTTATAGAGGAAACATCGTAACTGGCTTTTACATCATCTGGGAGTGCTAGCAACCTGACGAAGTGCGTAGGAACCATCAAGCATGACGTTATTTTATGGTTCGCAATAGCCTCTAGGGTAGCCTCTGCATTAAAACGCCCGAGGACAACCGATGGAGTACCTGCTATTAGATTTCGCGTCGCTGACAATGGTCCCGTATGATACATAGGGCCGACTACAAGTTGCTTACCAACTTCCCCACCGGATCTTTCAAGAAAACCCATCTTATAATTTAAGACGTGCTCTTCAACAGTTTCTCCTCCAGCAAACATTGTAGGCGGCAGATCTGTTCCTTTCGGTCTTCCAGTAGTACCAGACGTGTAAAGAAGATTCGGTTTTGGGGGAACAGTTTGGTCTAAACCTTCTGGGTCCGCCTTCGACAGCCAGTCAATCCAATCCACCATTCCATCTTTTACAGGCACATTCCAAGAAACCAGGGTGTGGACACTAGAGTTTTTTATAGCTTCCATCCCTCGCTCCCAGGTTTCTGGACCAACAAAAAGCACTCTCGCACCCGAATCTTGAAGTATATAATTCACCTCATCACCAGTAAGATGAAAATTTACTGGCACAACCGATGCTCCACCTATCAAACCTCCCAGATTCGCTAGAGCTGTCTGAACAGAATTTTCTGCAAAAACGGCTACCCTGTTGTCAGGCCCGAGATCAAGTGCTTGCAGACCACTTCCACACCTACTGAGCACATCGTCTACTTCATCCCAGGTTAACGATTGGTTTGCATCTTGGATAGCAATCTCTTCGGGATTTTCTTTTGCATATTCTTTCGCAAAACTCATGCTCGTCTCTCACTCCTCTAAAAGTTGATCGTTCTTCCAAACGCAGACAAAACTGATTCGTGCATCGCTTCTGATAATGTTGGATGCGGAAAGACTGTAGCCATCAAATCTGCTTCGGTGGTCTCAAGACTCATAGCTACGGCAAAACCCTGAATCATCTCTGTAACTCCGGGACCAATCATGTGCGCCCCCAGAAGCTCTCCAGTCCCCTCATCAAAAATAGTTTTTATCATTCCATCTGTGTCGTTGATAGCGACCGCCTTACCATTTGCTAGCAAAGGGAAACGCCCCACTTTTATGGGCCCTTGCTCAGAAGCGATACGCTCTGTTAGGCCTATGCTTGCGACCTGAGGATAACTATAGGTGCATCCAGGAATACGCTCCTTTTTTAACGGAGAAGGCATTTCCCCAGCAATGACTTCGGCACAGATCGTGCCTTCATGGCTAGCTTTATGAGCAAGACAGGGAGCACCACAAACATCGCCGATAGCAAATATTCCATCGACACTAGTCTGTTGATATTCGTCCACTGAAACAAAACCTCTCACAACTTCTACGCCCAATTGGTCAAGTCCCAACCCTTCGATATTCGCCTCCACCCCTACCGAGAGAATAGCTGCATCGAACGTTTTGTTAGATCCATTTATAGCCGCCACTAGTTTATTTTTTTTCTTCTGAAGGGATTCAATCCCTGTTTCTGTCAACACTTTAATGCCCTGCTCTGTAAAAGAGCTTTTAGCCATTTCTGCAATCTCTGGGTCTTCTGCCGGTAAAATCTGTTTCATCATTTCGACTAGAGTTACATCTGATCCCATTGTTCGATAAAAACTCGCAAACTCAACTCCGATAGCCCCCGCACCAATAATTAACAACCTCTTGGGCATAAAGCTTGGAGTCATTGCTGCTCTTGCCTCCCAAATCAGATCGCCATCGGCTTGAATATGGGGAAGATTTTTTGCACTTGCGCCCGTCGCCAACACGATATTTTTACAATTAAAAATTTGCTGACCAACCAACACTGTGTTCTTGTCTCTTAAACGCGCATCCCCGAAGAATACATCGATCTTATTTTTTTTCATTAAGTGACTGATTCCCCCAGACAACTGCCCAGCGACATCGCGAGACCGCTTAACCATCTTTTTTAGATTAAACTTAGGTTTTCCTAATTCAATTCCAAGAGACGCAGCCGATTCCACCTCTCTCATCACGTCAGCGGCGTGCAACAAAGATTTTGTAGGAATACATCCCCAGTTAAGGCATACCCCTCCTAACTCTTCTCGCTCGATAAGACCAACCTTCAATCCGAGTTGGGCAGACCTGATCGCACTTGTATAACCGCCAGGCCCACCGCCAATGATCAAAACATCAAAATTTAGTTCTTCCACAAAATCTCCTATACCAGCAGCCGATAGGGGGCTTCTAGTAAACTTTTAACTTCTACAAGAAACTCTGCTGCGGGTGCACCATCTAGAGCTCGGTGGTCCCATGTCAGAGAAAGGTTCATTTTTTTTGACTTAACAATTCTTTCCTCTTCCCAATCCATTCCGTCATATAGCCTATTTACACCCATAATCCCGCTTTGAGGATGATTGATAATAGGGGTAAAAGAATCAACTCCGTACATACCCAATGCCGATACCGTAAAGGTGCCTCCGGCGTAATCGTCAAGGCCCAGCTTTCCTTCTCGCGCGGCCTTCGCTAACCGAGAGGTTTCCGTCGCAAGTTCTTTTATAGAAAGCTTGTCTGCATTTCTAACCACAGGAACTACAAGACCCTCAGGTAAAGCGACGGCCATCCCGACATTCACTTCCTCAAGAAGAGCGATTTCTTCGAAGGAAAATCGACTATTCATCATAGGGTGGGATGTTAAGGCTTTCGCACATGCTTTGATTACAAGATCTGTATACGTAGGCTTCACACCCAAGACCGCCCATTCTTCAACCAACCCAGAGCGCATTTTTACAGCATCGTTCATGATGACTTCCATATCCATCGATAGTTGCGCGCTCTCCATAAGACTCTGATGCATCCGGGTGGCAATGGTTTTGCGCATGCCTTTCACCGGCAAGACGTCTCCAGGATTAGGACCCGACCCTAACTCGGCGGTTACCCCTGATCCCGATGATTGTGGACTTGCAACTTTCGAGGCGTTCTCTATGTCTGACTGAATGATCCTCCCGCCTGGTCCAGTCCCCACAATAAGAGAAAGGTCAATTCCTCTGTCCTCCGCGAGTTTTTTGGCTAAAGGACTTGCTTTAAAACTGGTTTGGCGAACTGGCTGCACTGACGTATTTTCTCTTTTCGAGGCTGCAAGAGATTCGATATCACGCTCAATAATTCTTCCCGCAGGGCCAGATCCTGACGCCATTTGAAAATCGAGCCCTAACTCTTTGGCCAACCTTCTAGCGGCAGGAGACGACTTTACGCGGCCATCCGAAGTGGCTTGAACAACCTGCGGTTCAACCACTTTCTCGGGTGTTTCTTTAGATTTTTGAATCTCTATAACGTTGTCATCAATGGGGGTTTCTGGACTAGTCTTATTATTACTTTTGCCCAGATCATCTGGGATCTCTTCGTTGGCCTCAAAGATATAACCTACTACGTCTCCGGGCTTTAGCGTGACTCCAACCTCAACCACATGCTTCACGACCCCATCGTATTCCGCGTCTACATCAAGATTGACTTTTTCAGTTTCCAGCGCGTAAACCAATTCTCCTTTTTTTACCTCGCTGCCATCCGGAATAAACCACTCGGAAACCATTCCCTCGGTCATGGACATTCCTACTTTCACTAAGTAGATCTCTTTCGGCATCTTTGCTCCCAGTTACTCTATGTAAAAAAGCCGCGACTAGCGGCAAGCTCCATTGTTTTCTTCACGTCCAGCACGCGCGGACCGTCTCGCCCAATCGACATTTTAACGACCTGACCAGCTTGGATTTCTCTCTCTCTTTCTCCATCAAGCGCCAAAACACAAGGACCGGTAAATTCGATAGAGTCCGTAAAATTCAATCGTTCAATAGATTTCACAGTCAAGCTCTCATATAAACCCGGTGCAATGGGCGCTCGGACCTTAATTTTACCGCGATTATTCAGAATTAAATATAGGCCGAAGTCTTCCTCTCCAGAGAGCGGCTGTATCAGACCGCCAACGGAGGTCATACCCACTGCTGTAGGCTCCGCTCGAGTGAGAAAAATTCGCTCAATCACATCCGCATTTAAAAGAGCGCGGCTACCAATAAATTGATCTCTGGTGACTACCGCATCAATGAGCGCTATATCTGCCGCTTCGCCCTCGATTTCGATATCTATAATCTTTACCTTATTTAATACCTCCTCAGCACTAACACCGCCACATGCAAGCGCGCCTAGAGCTGATCCGGCTACGGTAGCTTCGGCGAGCCGCGGAAAAACGTTATTTGTTCCAGTCGAAAGAGGCAACAATGATGCGTCTCTCCAACCCTTTACAAACGCCCGACTCGTCCCGTCGCCCCCCAAGATCAAATTTGCAATTGGATCTTGATCTCGCATCGCAGTAGCACCTCTAATAGTATCCAGAGCGGAGGCTGTTTTAATGCAAGGAACCACTGTGACCTCTAATTTTTCTTCAAGCTCTTCGAACGCGCCCCCGGCAATATTATGGGAGTCATCCAGAAAGGCAAACTTTTTGGCGCCCGCATTGAGGGCGCCAACTAAAGCTCTCCTTACTATCGCGGATTTTTCTCGGTTATCAAACACCGACGCTTTGGCGACTAGACGACGAACATCCTTACCAGAAGCTGGGTTAGCAATAATACCTATAGCTCTTGAACCCAAGAATCAATCCAAATTAGAGAGCTAGAGTTTCTTTGACTTTCGCTAAAATGGAATCAGCGTTTGGGATATAAATCTGCTCTAGAGCGGGACTGAAAGGCACAGGGGAAAAAGGAGCGGCAACTCTCATGACTGGCGCATCTAAGTAGTCGAAAGCCTCTTCCTGAATTTGCGCACTGATTTCACCACCAATACCGCCAAATTTTACTGCCTCATGGACAACCAAAGCTCTATGAGTCTTCTTAATCGATTTTACTACCGTCTCTGTATCAAACGGTTGAACACTTCT
>CAJWLI010000053.1 GCA_913043075.1 uncultured Gammaproteobacteria bacterium | reverse complement strand
TGTTTGCCGGTCCGCGCATATTTACAGACCTTTTTCTCAAACCACGGGTTCGTATTTTTACAAATCGATAATTTGGGCAGAAGTATACGTTATCAAGGGCTTTCTTAGAACCTGCATCATTTAAAACCTTGAAAAATCTCTAATTTATTAACATTTTTTTAGGCAACAGGCGCCCATTAGCGCGAAACTCGCCAATTCCGAGAAATTCCGCCCGTCGGTTTGAATTTTTAGCATAGATAGTTACAAGCCCCAAGGGGGCCAAACTTTCAACAGAAATAGTTTTGCCATGTTTAAGGCTTATTTGTGATTGCTCTGAAACAAAGATTCTGGGCCAACCTGCTAATGCCGAGTCAACTGGCTGCAGCCTGGCATCTAAAAGCTCATATTTTTGCCTGAAACCCTTTATCGAGTCTAAAGTAAAACAATCTCTAATAGAAAAGGAAGCTACCTGCAAACGCCTTAACTCTCTTACATGAGCTCCACATCCTATCGACTCTCCTATGTCCTCAACAAGAGTTCTCACATAAGTGCCCTTACTACAGCGTATGAACAATTTTGCTTCGTTGCCAGCAAGAGATAACAGATTAAGTTCGTAGATTTCTATATCGCGAGGTTCACGATCGATCGTAATACCTTTTCTAGCAAGCTTATATAGCCTTTCTCCATCTACCTTAAGCGCGGAAAACATAGGAGGGATTTGTCGTGTTTTTCCTCGATACATTTCAAGCGCACTCTCAACGCGATCCATATTTAAAAAATCCGTCGGTCTCTTTTTAACCACTCTGGCTTCTGCATCACCGGATTCGGTGGTAATTCCCAGCCGAATGGTGGTTTCATATGATTTTTCGGCATCTAAAAGAAACCGCGAGA
The DNA here is from genome assembly GCA_913043075.1 of uncultured Gammaproteobacteria bacterium. GTDB lineage: Bacteria > Pseudomonadota > Gammaproteobacteria > Pseudomonadales > Azotimanducaceae > UBA9659. Next base: position 7,795 of record CAJWLI010000053.1, on the reverse strand, counting down.
ATTTTGTTGCTTGTCCAAAACAAATAGGCAAAACTCCAGTGGCTAGAGGGTCTAAACTGCCAGTATGGCCGGCTTTATCTGCTCCGAATAAATGTTTAATTTGCTGGAGGGCTTTGTTAGAGGATACGCCTTTTTCTTTGTCTAAAAGAAATATTCCGGTTAGCTGTCTGCCCTTTCGGTTAAGGGGCATTTAGACTTTTAGTTTTTTTCTTGGAGTACGGCAGAGACTCATCTTTTCCTTACTTATTAAGGAACTAATTCTAGCTCCCTCTCCCAGAGAAGAATCATAATGAAACCTTAATTTGGGGGTCGTCCTCATTGATAGCTTTTTAGCTAATTTAGACCTAAAGAATCCGCTAGCTTCATTTAGCAGCAATTCTGCTTTCTCAAAACTATCCTCTGGGAGTACCGTAAAATATATATCTGAAAAAGCGTAATCTCTGCTAACTCTCACTTCGTTAACAGTAACCATTCCTAGCCTTGGGTCTCTCAACTCCCTTTGCAATAGCCCAGCTACTTCCTTTTGAATTAGTTCTGCTACTTTTTTCTCTCGTCCGTTTTCTCTCTGCATTAGCCACCGCCATCAAAGTTCCCTTGCCACTTCTTTGGAATCGAAGACCTCTATCTGGTCGCCTACTTTCACGTCATTATAGTTTTTTACGCCGATCCCACACTCTGTTCCCATAGACACTTGTTCTGTTTCTTCTTTAAAATGCCTCAAAGATTCTAGCTCTCCCTCATAAATGACGACATTTTCTCTCAAAACCCTAATCTTTTTAGATCTGTAAACTGCCCCCTCAATTACCATACAGCCAGCAATTGGACCGAATTTTTTTGACTTAAATACATCCCGAACTTGAGCAATACCTACTATCTCCTCTCTCACTTCAGGCGAAAGCATACCTGAAAGAGCTGCCTTAACATCATCTACCAAATCATAGATGACTTTGTAATAACGTAGGTCCAGCGATTCGCTTTCTATGACCTTCTTCGCTGCTCCGTCAGCTCTTACATTAAAACCGAAGACTACGGCGCCTGCAGTAACTGCATAATTTGCATCAGACTCTGTAATAGCTCCAACCCCTTCCATGACAAGATTGACTTTAACTTCTTCATTACCGATTTCTCGTAGCGCAGCTGTTATAGCTTCTAAAGACCCGCGCACATCAGCTTTAACCACAACATTCAGATTCTTTATCTCAGCCCCGTTAAAGTTTTCGAAAATATTTTCTAGAGAGGTGCTGGCTACAGATCTAGCTTGACCGGCTTTTTCCAAGCTGAAATTCGCTATTTCTCTCGCTTGCTTTTCGTCTTTTGCCACACGAAATTTATCTCCGGCATTTGGAGTTCCACCTAGGCCCAATAAAGAGACTGGCGTAGCTGGACCAGCTAGTTTAAGTTTGTTCCCGTTCTCATCACTCAAAGCTCTAGCTTTCCCAAAAAATTGACCAGCAACAACTACATCACCTTGCTTTATTTGACCGTTTTGAATCAACAAGGTTGCTACAGGACCTTTGCCTTTATCTAACGCTGATTCGATAACGACGCCCTGACCGGGCCCATCTTCCACTGCCTTAAGTTCCATTAGCTCTGATTGAAGCAGAACAGCCTCCAGCAACTTGTCAACACCTTCACCTGTGATCGCACTGCATCCGACAAACTGGGTCTCACCCCCCCAATCTTCAGGGATAACATCCCTTGCCGCGAGTTCGTTTTTAACCCTTTCTAAGTCCGCTCCTTCTCTATCGATTTTGTTGACTGCAACCACTATCGGCGCCTCTGCCCCCTTTGCATGCTGAATAGCCTCTTCAGTCTGGGGCATAACTCCGTCATCAGCTGCGACTACAAGAACAACAATGTCAGTTGAACTCGCTCCCCTGGCTCTCATAGCACTGAAAGCCGAATGCCCAGGTGTGTCTATGAAACATATTTTTCCCTGTCTGGTAGATACCTTGTAAGCCCCTATATGCTGGGTTATTCCTCCTGCCTCCGCGTTCACAACTTGCGATTCTCTAATAAAATCCAAGAGAGACGTCTTCCCATGGTCAACATGTCCCATAACGGTTACCACTGGTGCTCGGCTCGTAGGTTCGGAATGGTAAATTAGATCGTCTTCCAAGCCCTTTTCCATGGTTTCCGCATCAATGAGTTTCACTTTGTGTCCGAATTCTTCGGCCAACAATTGGGCTGTCTCTTGGTCGATTGTTTGGGTAATGCTTTTTACTATCCCCAAATTAAAGAGTGTCTTTATCAAATCAGATGCTTTGACAGACATTTTTTGAGAGAGCTGCTGTACGCTAACGGTTTCCGCTATTTCAACTTCTTTTTTTATCTCTTCAGTTGGCGCATTGAAACTATGCTTTTTCGCTGCTTTCGCGCCTGATCCTCTTTTAGCTCGAGGAGTCGCCAACCCTAGAGTTACAGCTTCGACTGGCTCACTGGACTCCAGGACTTCCTCATCTCCGAGATCTTCGTCCAGAAGATCTTCACTGATAAGTTCTTCAACTCGACGTTTCCTGCTCCCTTGGCGAGACTTCTTTTTTTGCTTTTCGTCATCATCAATATCATGCTTGGTTTTCTTGTTTTTTCTTCCCGAAGAGCGAGAGTCATCCTCTGTTTTTTCTTCAACAACTAGGTTTTTTTGATCGGGTGCCTGAACCCCCGGGTTGTCCCTATTTTCTTCCAAGGACTTCGGTTGAATCTCAGGTTGCTTTTCTACCTTGGTCTCGGTTTTTGAACCTTCAAGTTTAGTCTTTTCTTCAATCGACTCCGCGTTTTCTTTTTCTCCAACCAAAGCTAGAGCATCGGCATTTTCTAGCGCGGGATCGACCGAAACTGCATCTAACCCCTGATCATCAGAAGCTTTGTCTTTAGTCACACCCCGCCGGACGTAAGTGCGTTTTTTCCTGACCTCAACATTTACTGTTCTTCCCCTCCCTGCGGATCCACCGGCCTTGAGAGTTGACAAAGTTCTTCTTTTCAATGTTATTTTTTTTGGTTTATCCGAGACTTCTCCGTGGCTCGCTTTTAAATGCGCCAACAGTTTTTCTATTTCTTCTTTCTCTATGGAATCACTCGGTTTACGTTGCGGAAGCCCTGCCTCCTCTATTTGAAGAAGAAATCTATCAATCGGGGTACCAACACGTTCCGCTAACTGCTCTATTGATTCGTCAGACATCAACTCTTCTCCAACTAAAAAAAGATTCCAAACTAAGCTTCCTCTTCAAACCATGGCGCTCGCGCAGTCATGATTAGCGAACCGGCTCTCTCTTCAGTCATTTCTTCCAATTCCAAAAGATCATCCACCGCCTGCTCTGCGAGATCTTCCATAGATTTTATGCCTATCGCGGACAATTGATAAGCCGTTCTCTTGTCCATTCCTTCCATCCCTAGGAGGTCAGCTTCAGGCTCCAACTGCCCTATTTCTTCTTCGTTTGCTAATTCAATCATTGTTAAGGCGCTCTTTGCACGAGATCTTAGTTCTTCTACGATTTCTTGATCAAACCCCTCTATGGCCATCATTTCTTCAATTGGAACGTAGGCCACCTCTTCAATACTGGCGAATCCCTCTTCGACCAGAACTAGAGCTACTTCTTCCTCAACATCGAGCTTTTGCATAAAGTCTTGGATGATGGTTCCTGCTTCGGCTTCTTGTTTTTCCGCAGCCTCTTCCTCAGTCATGATATTGAGGTCCCATCCCGTAAGTTCACAAGCAAGTTTAACATTTTGCCCGCCTCTACCTATGGCCTGGGCTAAGTTTTCTTCTGATACCGCAATATCCATGCTCTTCGTTTCTTCATCAAGCACAATCGATATGACCTCAGCAGGAGCCATCGCGTTGATTGCGAGCTGAGCGAGGTTGTCATCCCATGGGACTATATCAATCCTTTCATTTCCTAATTCATTTGAAACCGCCTGGACTCTCGAGCCTCTCATACCTACGCACGCGCCCACTGGATCTATGCGCCCGTCATTTGTTTTTACGGCTATTTTTGCTCTAGAACCTGGGTCCCGCGCGCACCCGAGTATTTCTATAACTCCATCTGCGATTTCAGGAACTTCTATTTTAAAAAGCTCTACTAACACATCAGGAGAAGTCCGTGAAAGAGCTAGTTGAGGGCCTCTTGCCTCAGGCCGCACCTCCTCTAAAAGACCTCTGAGCAGATCTCCAACCCTAAAGTTTTCTCTCGGAATCCAGACCTCTCTGGGAAGAATGGCTTCAGCATTACTTCCTAAATCAACTATCACGGCCTCTCTAGTTACTTTCTTTACCTGCCCTTTAACCAACTCACCAACACGACTGCGATACGCATCGACTACTTGAGCTCTTTCTGCTTCTCGCACTTTTTGCACAATAACCTGCTTTGCTGCCTGCGCCGCTATCCTCCCAAACTCCGCCGACTCGACTGCAATCTCGTAACGATCTCCTTCAACAAGGCTAGCGTCTTTGATTTTTGCCTCTGACGGAGTCAGTTGACATCCTGCGAACTCTTTCGCTTCATCGCTCACTACGTCCCAGTATCTGAAAGTTTCGTATTCTCCAGAGCTTCTATCGATTGAGACTCTGAGCTCCACATCTTCTTCCTGATAACGCTTCTTCGCAGCAGTCGCAAGGGCAAGCTCCATTGCTTCAAAGATAACCTCTTCTCCAACACCTTTTTCGTTTGAAACTGATTCCACAACTAACAAAATCTCTTTGCTCATCGCTATACCTGATTTCCTTTATTCCTCGTATACGAGGTGTCCTTTTTCAATTACCTCGAAGGGGAAAGTAAATTCCTCATCACCCGACTCGATAACCACATCATATTCTTCAATTTTTGTCAGAATGCCTGAGTAATTCTTCCGCTCTTCAAAAGGAGCTTTTAAGCTAATCCTAACTTTTTCTCCGATATAAGCCGAATATTGCGAGATTTCAAAAAGTTTCCTGTTTAATCCCGGAGAAGACACCTCAAGCACGTATCTTTCAGGCAAAAAACTCTCTACGTCTAGCAGACTGCTGATTTGCCTACTTATATCGGCGCAATCCTCTACATTCACTCCTTTGGAGGAATCGATGTATACTCTGACGATACTAGACTTTCCCGAAGACAGTACTTCTATTCCCCACAAAGTTTTCTGAAAAGCCTCAGCTATCGGCTGAATTAATTCTCTTAAACGGTTTAACATTATCCCCAAACAAAAAATGGGCATAAAGCCCATTAGTTATGACGATTGAAAATCTTCAATCATCTAAAAGTACCCTTAAGTCAACTTTTAAATCAACAAGGCACATCTAAATATTGGTAGCGGGGGCAGGATTTGAACCTACGACCTACGGGTTATGAGCCCGTCGAGCTACCAGACTGCTCCACCCCGCAACTCAAGGGCCGAAATTATAGGTGTGCTTGGCCTTTTGGTCAACCTCCGAGCGATCAAAGACTTTCATTTGATTTAGAAATTTATCAAATCAGAAAGATTTCCAACTGAATCAGGAAGCTTTCTTAGAACACTGAAAAAATCAAATTAAATTCTAATATAAAAGTTAAAAGAAGGTTTTATATTTGTTAGTGTTGGTGCCGAAGAGAGGACTTGAACCTCCACGGGGTTTCCCCCACTACCCCCTCAAGGTAGCGTGTCTACCAATTTCACCACTTCGGCATTAACTTTTGCTTTAACCCTCAGGGATTTCGGAGTCCTTGCGACTAAAGTCGTCGGAGACTATACGTTCTCCTGGGCCCGAATCGTTGTTCCTTTCTTCTTCCAAAACAGGAATTCCTGAATCTAATCCCTCAGTAGACCGCTCTTTTGCGAAAAAAGCTAAGGAGAAACTCGTTACGAAAAATAAAACTGCTACAAACGCGGTAAGTTTTACAAGAAAGCTCCCAGGGCCACCAGCACCAAAGACAGTCGAACTAGCTCCCGCACCAAAGCCTGCACCTGCATCAGCACCTTTTCCGTGTTGGATCAAAATTAATCCTGTGATTGCTATTGCTATTAGCACATGAACAAAAATAACAATAGATTCAAAAGTTTCCATTTCTACCCCTCTAAATCGTTTTTGCTATACGACAGATCTTACTAAAACTCTTTGGATCCAAAGATGCTCCGCCTATCAAGGCGCCATCAACCTCATCAAGTGCAAGAATTTCTGCAATATTCTTTTCCGTGACACTTCCGCCATAAAGGATCTTTGTGGAATCAGACAAATTTATATCTACATCTCTAAGAATTTTTCTGATTTCTGAAAGCGCGTATCCTATCTGGTGTATAGTAGCACTTTTATTCGATCCAATAGCCCAAATCGGCTCATATGCAATTAAAAGTTCTTCTGACTGCGGCAAAATCTCTTGACTAATGATAGGTTTTAATTGGTTAGATATCACCTCCAGAACTTGCCCAGAATTTCTCTGTTCTAAGGTCTCACCGACACAGACAATTGCCTTTAATCCAACCTTGACAGCCTGTTTAAGCTTTTGAAATATAACCCCATCGCCCTCATTAAAAAGATTTCTCCTCTCGGAATGCCCTAAAAGAACATACTCGCAACCAACGTCAAGAAGCATTTTTGCAGAGACTCCCCCAGTCACTGGACCGGTTTCTCTTTCGTCCGCATCTTGAGCCCCAATTAAAATACTCGTGCCGCTTAAATCTTTAGCGACTATTTGCAGATAGACGTGGGGCGGGAGGATAACGACTTGTCCAGATCCTAGTTCTTTATCCAAAAAATCTCTTTTAAGATCGCATAAGAGCCTGTTGATACTCTGCAAATTGCCATTCATTTTCCAGTTGGCAACCAAAATAGGAGGGCCTTTTTGTTTTGGCATCTCTAACATTATCAAAAAAAGAGAAAGATGGTAGCCACTTTAAATTTATCTTTCAAACCATTTTACTAAACTCTTTTTCCGCCTCGCTAGCGAGAGTCTCTGCTAGCCGAACCACGGTTGGAGCATTTTCGCCCTCAACCATTACCCTGACCACTGGTTCAGTCCCGGAAGCTCTAAGCAAAACTCGACCTTTCCTCCCTAAGGCTTGTTCAGCTTGGGAAACAAACGTCGATAGTCGCGCCAACATATCTTTTCTTACTGGCCCTTTAGTTGGAACATTAACTATGTGCTGCGGATACTTTGTAATATCTTTTCTTAATTCCTCTAAAGACTGCCCTAAATTGCTGCAAGCCGACAGAACCTGCAATGCGGCCACTATGGCGTCCCCGGTTGAAGTTTGATCTAAGCAGAGTATGTGGCCCGAAGCCTCGCCTCCAAGTAACCATTCTCTTTTTGTTAACTCTTCCAAGACATAACGATCTCCAACAGGAGCTCTGTAAAAAGGCACACCTAAATTAGCCAACGCCTCTTCAAGCCCTAGGTTACTCATTTGAGTTCCTACTACACCACCCGGCAAAGTTCCCGCCTTTAACTTAGATAAAGCAATAAAGTAGAGAAGTTCATCGCCATCGAGTATTTCGCCGGTTCGATCAACCATAATTAGTCTATCGCCGTCGCCATCGAGAGCGATCCCAAAATCTGCTCCGAACTCTTTGACTAAAGCTACTAATGCACTCGGCTGTGTTGATCCAACGCCGGCATTTATGTTGTAACCGTCTGGAGAAACTCCAATTGACTTAACGTCCGCTCCTAGCTCAGAAAAAACCTTCGGAGCAACTTGATATGCAGCTCCGTTCGCGCAATCCAAGGCTATTTTTACGCCACGAAGATTAAGTTCTGTCGGGAAACAACTTTTGCAAAATTCTACATAACGACCCGATGCATCATTTATCCTGGTAACTTTTCCAATCCCATTCGAAACGAGCATA
>CAJWLI010000052.1 GCA_913043075.1 uncultured Gammaproteobacteria bacterium | reverse complement strand
TCCTCAAGAGGCCAATGCGTTTTTTTTATTTGGGGAGATAAAATCGGACAGTGCTTGTCTGCATCACTACAAACCGTCACGCAGAAATTGAAGGTGTTTAAATCGAAATTAGAGATGGGATCTGAGCTTTGTGCAGATATATCAATTCCAATTTCTGACATAACTTTAACCGCTAATGGGTTTAAACCTGCAGGGCTCACCCCAGCAGAGTAAGCGCTTCCACCTTTTTTTGACGACGAAATAAAACTCCGTGCCCAACCCTCTGCCATTTGAGAACGACAAGAGTTTCCGGTGCATATAAATATCACTTTTTTAATCGTGTATACCTCCGAACATAGACTGGCCCGATCCCGCTTTAGAGAATTTTTTTCCGAAGCGGTTGAGGTATATCGCTCAGGCAATTCTCTCAGAGAAACTGATGCCTTTTTTTGATAATTTCGCTTTACCAGCATAAATTTCGTGGAAAAGTCTGACGGCGATCGAATCTGTAATTCCCCACTTAGTAGAAGTCACTGAATCTACGCATAATTCTTTTGCAATGACACTCAATATTGCCAGTCCATGATCAATCACATCAGCACGATCAAGAGACAACCCGTGTTTCTCTATCTTTTGATTCAAGCTAAGATTTGATAACGCCAGGATTTCATTATTCATATCGTTATTTGAGAGTTCTTTTTTCTTAGCCACTACCAAAAAGGAACGAATATTGCCGCCGATCCCGATTATCTTTTTTTTCGGTCCTATTTCACTAAGAAACCCAATCATCCTTTTCCACTCTTTTTGTTTATCTTTCCGGAGCATGTTCCGGACCGCTCCCAGTTGGAAAGATCTGACAACGGTCTCTTGATCATTCTTTAAAAAAAATTCGGTACTGCCTCCCCCTATGTCAACAAATACCTTTTTGCTTCCGGTATCGCTTCGTGGGTGAAACCTGATTAGATTTGCTTCTTCGAGCCCTGAAATTATTCTAAGAGGGTGGTTCATCGCTGTTTCTATTTGCCGTCTGGAGGACTCTGCGTTCGCTGTGTCTCGTAACGCGGAAGTGGCGATGATCTCGTATTGCGTGACTCCTTTCTCCTCAAAAATTGTCTTATATTTCATCAAGGTCGAAATAAGACTATCCAACTTCGACTTGCTGAGCCGACCCTCTCTAAAGACTTCAGTGCCCAAGCGAAGTGGAGACCTGAACCCCTCGACAAACTCTATTGCAACGGGGCTTGTCTCAAAGATTTTCGCTCTAACAGCGTTAGTTCCAATATCTATGGCAGCTATCTTCATTCAATCATCATCAGAGTATCTGCTGAGCACTTTATATTGCTCATAGGATAATCTGGTGAACCTGACTCCCTCTATCGTGACATTATAATAATCAACGTTCTTGGTCCATGTTACTGGTTTCAGGAGCTTTTTATAGTCGTAGTTCATTTGATTTAATAAAAATCTAAGTGCTGTCAATCTAGCTATCATTTTATTGTTTGCGTTAATGACTACCCACGGGGAAAACGAAACAGCTGTTTTCTCAAACATTTGCTCTTTATACAAAGTAAAAGCATCCCATTTGGTGACCATTTGCTCATCATTCTCTGAGGTTTTCCAATATTTCAGCTTAGAGCGTTTTCGGGCTTTCATTCTTTTTTTTTGCTGGTCTTTTGTTATCGAGAAATAAAACTTTATTAGCTCGACCCCATCTTTTTGAAGCTTTTGCTCCCAGGATAGGACTTCCTGCATAAATTCTCGGTACTGTCTCTCAGAGCAATACCCCATCACAGGTTCCGTCAGTGCTCGCGTGTACCAACTTCGATCTAAAAATGAGATTTCTTTTTCTTTTGGAATCACTTTTTCCCAACGTTCAAACCAATGGGATGACTCCCACTCGCTAGGAATTCCTAAGTTCACGTAGCTGAAATTTTTTGGGATCAAATACTGTGTGAAAAATTTTGACGCCGAACTTTTACCTGCGGTATCCCTGCCCTCGAAAACGATACAAACTTTCCGATTATTTTTGATGACGTCTTCTTGCAATTTAAGCAACTCAATTTGCAGCCGCCGTTTTTCTAACCTATATGAATTATCATCAAGTTTTTCATATTCTTTTTGATCGAAAGTAATCAGCATTGTTGTATGGGTTTTTCCCAAAAAAAATTTAAAAATCGTATTAGTTTAAAAAAATTTTTTAAGAAAAAATTAAGAACCTTTAAAATATTATAAAGAATAGGTTATTTCTGATAAGCCCATTGGTAAATTTCTTGGCACAAGTAGCCTCTTCTAGCCAAGGTATAAATTTTCTCATCTTTATATTTGCCTAACCGTTCACTGTTAAGATTTTCGTTGCTTTTTAGTTTCTTGACGACAGGCATTTTTGAAAGAGAGAGTCTATTCCCATGATAAGACATCTAGCAGCTGAAGCGGTAGGTACTTTTTTCTTGTTAGCAACTGTAGTCGGTTCAGGAATAATGGCGGAAAACCTAGCCGGCGGAAATATAGGGATTGCACTTCTGGGAAACACGATCGCGACGGGGGCCATGTTATTTGTGCTGATAACATTTTTAGGGCCTATTTCCGGCGCGCACTTCAATCCTGCCGTGACATTTATATTTTGGCTAAAAAGAGAGAAGAGCACGTTAGAGGCTCTAATGTACATTCTTATTCAGTTATTATTTGGTTTATTAGGCACCTTCGCTGCACATCTGATGTTCGCGTTGGATATTTTTCAGGTTGGCGCGGTCGACCGAGGCGGTTTTAATCAGTGGGTATCTGAGTTAATTGCCACGATGGGACTGCTGCTGACCATTTTAGGTTGCCTCAAAACCAGCCCCAAGGCAGTTCCCGCAGCGGTCGGACTTTACATCAGCGCAGCTTATTGGTTCACAGCATCAACTTCTTTTGCAAATCCCGCAGTTACAATTGCGCGCGGCTTTACCAACACGTTTAGCGGGATTGATCTCTCCCACGTACCTATGTTTATTTTGTCGCAATTCGCAGGAGCAACAGTCGCCCTGTTGTTAATTCAATTCCTTTTTAGTAGGGAATAATAGCTTTATACTGTTGGCCTTTAATCAAACCTTAGTTTTAAGCTAAACCGATGCGAGACTATTTCATTCGACGACTGTTACTTATTCCGCCCACATTAATTGGGGTAACCATTATCGTCTTTGCCATCACTCGGATCGTTCCAGGTGGACCGCTTGAGAGAGCAATCATGGAGTCGCAGCAATTAAGTGGCGGCTATCAAACATCACTGCCTGGACAGGATATGGCGATCTCCGAGGATCAGCTTGCGAAGCTTAAAGAGTATTACGGGTTTGATAAACCTCTGATAGAGAGTTACTTCAATTGGTTGGGTAAGATACTCCGAGGAGACCTCGGCAACTCGTATCGATACAACGAACCAGTGTGGGACGTTATCAAAGATAGATTTCCGATATCCCTCTATTACGGTCTGGTCACATTGACTTTTACCTATCTAATTTGTATTCCACTCGCTATCGTCAAAGCAATAAAGCACAAAACGGTTATCGATAACGTTTCATCTATATTGATTTTTACCGGATACGCTATACCAGGGTATGCGCTCGGATCGCTCTTGCTTTTATATTTTTCAGTTCATTTGGAGTGGTTCCCGATGGGAGGTTTCGTAAGCATGTCTTTCGAAGATAAGAATTTTATTGGAAAGATTTTAGATTTGATAAGTCATTCAGTTCTGCCACTTATTTGCTATTTGATCGGGAGCTTTGCGCTGGTCACTCTGCTACTAAAAAATCATCTCATGGATAATCTTGCGTCCGACTACATTCGGACAGCAATCGCAAAAGGCGTCTCTTTTAAGCAAGCCGTCATAAAACACGCAATGAGGAATTCCTTGATTCCGATTGCAACCACCTTTGGGCAAAACATCGTTTTAATTGTGTCGGGGTCATTTTTGATTGAGTCCATATTTGATATCGATGGCTTTGGGTTACTGGGTCTATCCGCAGTTTTAGATCGAGACTACCCTGTTGTGATGGGCGTTGTTCTAATAGCGAGCGGGCTTCTGTTGGTCGGTAATATCATTAGCGACATACTGGTCGCGCTCGTTGATCCAAGAGTGCAGTTCGGATAAATATGTTCATCTCAAACCCTGAAACCAGAAGAAAAATAGGTAGGTTCAAGGAAATAAAAAGGGGCTACTACAGCTTCCTTATCCTAATGGGAATTCTATTATTGACCTCGTTTTGTGAGCTGATATCGAATAGTAGGGCTCTACTGGTCAGCTACGAAGGCAATCTCTACTTTCCTACTTATTCCGCCTTCCATCCTGGAACTGACTTTGGTTTAGATTATCCATACGAAACTAACTACAGGGAACTTAAACAGAAATTTCTGGAAGAAGGCTCGGGGAACTGGGTTCTTATGCCCCCAGTAACCTTTAACCCCTACGAAAATAACGCCCAGGATGATATTTTCCGGCCCAGCGCACCGTCCATAGGGAACGGGCACTATTTAGGAACAGATACAACAAGCAGAGATATACTTTCGAGGCTTATATATGGGACAAGAATAGCGCTCTGGTTTGCTCTCGCCTTCACACTTTCAGTCTACTTAATTGGAATCGTAATTGGATGCGCTATGGGCTATTTTGGAGGGATATTCGACCTTCTTTTTCAGCGCTTCATCGAGATATGGTCCAACATTCCTTTTTTATATATGGTGATTATTGTTTTTAGTGTGGTTCCCTCAGGATTACCGAGCTCTGCTCGGATAACAATACTTCTTTCTGTTATGGTTTTATTCTCTTGGACTTCTATCACTTATTACATGCGCACAGAAACGTATCGGGAAAAATCGCGAGATTATGTGTCAGCCGCGAGAATAATGGGAGCCTCAACCTGGAGAATTATATTTAAACACATTCTTCCTAACGCTATGTCAACCTTAATTACCTTTGTTCCTTTCACTGTGATCGCTGCAATCACTGCGATCACTGCGCTTGATTTTTTAGGTTTCGGACTACCACCGCCCACACCAAGCTTGGGAGAACTCTTAAAACAAGGCACTAGCTCTCTCCGAACAGCGCCTTGGATTGTCGTATCAGCTTTTGGAACGTTGGTCATGATACTTACACTGATCACTTTTGTGGGTGAAGCCATAAGAGAATCATTTGATCCAAAAAAGTTTACTATTTATGAATGAGAAACTATGAAGCTATGATCAAAATAATTTGTTTTGCTTTCGTTATATTTTTCGGAATCACTGGATGTTCGAGTCCAGAGGATGAAAATTCGAAGCTTGAAAAAATCGATAACACCGACGAGGTGAATCATTATTATCTAGAGAAGCAAGATTTTTTCATCTTTAAAACTATGGAAGACCTTCCGGCAGATCTAGACTGGACAAGTGGCAGAGATTTATCTGAAATAGGGTCAGAAAAAGCAGAAAAAGGCGGAACAGAATATCGGCGGCTTCAAGATTTCCCTCGCACTTTAAGGACTGTTGGCCCAGATTCTAACGGCTCTTTTCGTCCCCTCCTGAATGACTTCGTCACAATTTCTTTAGCTGGAACTCATCCTGATGAGTTCGACTTCTACCCAGGGCTAGCAAATTCCTGGGCAATCAACAGAGATACGAAAACAGTTTTTATCAAACTAGATCCTAACGCCTACTGGTCAGACGGACACCCTCTAACAACGGAAGACTTTTTCTTCATGTTTTTCTTTTACCAGTCCAAATATATTGTGGCCCCCTGGTACAACAACTGGTACGGAACACAATATTCCAATATCACAAGGTACGATGACCATACGTTTTCGATTTCCGTTCCAACGAATAAACCAGATATGGCATCGAGGGTACTCGGGCTTCGTCCGGTTCCAAGGCACTACTACTTTAACTTAGCCGATGACTTCACCGAACACTACCAATGGAAATTCCCGCCTACTACAGCGGCCTACACAATAGATACAAAAGAAGATCTGCAAAAAGGCAGGTCAATCACGCTGAGAAGAAAAAAAGACTGGTGGGCAAAAGACAAAAAACACTTTCGATATCGCTTCAATGCGGACACTATTAAATTTAATGTCATTAGAGATAGCTCAAAGTATTTTGAAACATTTCGACGAGGAGAAATCGATCTGTTTGATTTAACTCTATCTGAAGATTGGTACGAAAAATTACCTGATGATGCACCGGAGGTTCTTAGCGGCTACATCCAAAAAACTATGTTTTACAATCAACACCCCCGTCCCACATACGGTTTATGGATAAACACAAATCAAAATTTGTTGGGAAATAGAAGCATACGGATAGGAATCCAACACGCATCGAATTGGGCCCTGGTTATTGATAAATTCTTTCGAGGAGACTACCAGCGAATGCATACCTCTTCCGATGGCTATGGCGAATTTTCTAACAAAAAAATTAGGGCTCGAGAATTTAATCTAGCGAAGGCCCAAGCTGCATTCTCTGACGCAGGCTTCAAAAAGAGGGCATCCGACGGAATATTAATCAATGAAGAAGGAACGAGGCTCTCGTTCACTGTCTCCACGGGTTATGAGCGATTCAAAGATATTCTTACAATTTTGAAGGAAGAAGCTTCAAAAGCAGGTCTAGAGCTTATAATCGAAACACTAGATGGCACAGCCGGTTTCAAGAAGGTTCAAGAAAAAAAACACGATATTCATTTTCTTGGGTTCGCAGTAGGGCTTGAAATGTACCCAAGGTTTTGGGAAACCTATCACTCTGAAAACGCGTTCGATGAAGCTTTTTTGGATGACGGTGGGGTTAACCCCAACCGAAAATTAAAGACACAAACGAATAACCTTGAATTGTTAGCCATTCCGGAGATGGATCAAATGATCGACTCTTACAGGAAATCCAGCGATAAAAATGAAATGATCAATTTAGCTCACAAAATGACACAGCTTCATCATGATCATGCCTCGTTCGTTCCAGGTTTTATTCAACCAGGTTACCGTCTAGGACACTGGCGGTGGCTAAGGTTTCCAGATCAATTTAATTACAAACATAGTCGAAGCAGCACCCAACTATTTGTTCACTGGGTTGATGAACAAATGCGAAAAGAGACCTTAGAGGCTAAAAAAGAGAACAAATCTTTCCCAAGCCGAGTACAGGTATTCGACCAGTTCGCAGGTGCCCAGTGAAACTACTGGAGGTTAAAAACCTAAGTACTGGCTTCGCATCGGAATCCGGATTTTTTCAAGCAGTGAATGATATTTCCTTTTCTCTCGAAAAAGGAAAAACCACAGGAGTTGTCGGCGAGTCAGGAAGTGGGAAAAGCGTGACGGCCCTATCTATTATGAGATTACTCCCAAAACCTTCGGGCAAAATTATCTCAGGGTCGATAGTTTTTAAAGGACAAGATCTTCTGACGGTTCAAACGAAAGACATGGAAAGGATTCGTGGTAATCGAATAGGAATGATATTCCAAGAGCCTATGACAGCTTTAAATCCGGTTCTAAGTATTGGGAAACAAATGATTGAAGCGTACCGTTTGCACACAGGGCTTAATGAAGATGAGGCTCTTAGGTCAGCGATAAACATGTTAGACCGGGTCGGGCTTTCGTCGCCCGATTTACGAATGCTCGAATACCCGCATCAACTCTCTGGAGGAATGCGTCAAAGAGTGATGATTGCCATGGCTATCGCTTGCAAACCGGATCTGCTGATCGCTGACGAACCGACAACGGCTCTTGACGTCACAGTGCAGGCGCAGATTCTTGGCTTGATCCAAGATCTGCAGAAAGAAATGGGCATGTCGGTTCTTATAATTACCCATGACCTAGGAGTTGTCGCCGAAACTTGCGATGACGTAGTTGTAATGCAAAATGGATTAATTTGTGAAACAGCTAACGTATTTGATCTCTTTGATAAACCAAATCACGATTATACGAGATCTTTGCTGGCGTCAATCCCGCGTCTCGATTCTCAACCTAAATCTACCCTTCCAGTCTTGACCAGCATAGCGAAGAAAGAGAGAACTACTGAAACAAATCTAGACGACTCGAATTACGGGAGAATTCTCCATAGCTCCGACACTGATAATTATAGCCAGATCAAACTCAACGAGATTCTAAAGGTAGAAAAATTAGCGATGTATTTCCCATTTAGAAAGGGAGTGCTGGGCAGAGCAAAAGATTATAACCGAGCTGTCGATGGTGTTTCCTTTTCTATTCCTCAAGGTCAAACGCTTGGTATAGTAGGAGAGTCAGGCTGCGGTAAATCAACAATCGCTCGTTGCATCTTGAGGCTTTACTCACCAACCTCCGGAAAAATTTTTTTTGATGGGAAGGACATAACTAAGTTAAAACCAAAACAATTGAAAATGATCCGAAACGACCTCCAGATGATTTTTCAAGATCCCATGGACTCACTTAATCCTAGGCATACCGCGGGTGAGATAATCGAAGAACCCCTCGCAATAAATAACTTCGAAAAATTTTATCGAAAAAAAAGAGTGCTCGAGCTACTAGACACTGTAGGACTCCCAAAAGAGTCCTTGAAAAAGTACACATTCGAGTTTTCAGGGGGACAAAAGCAACGCATTGGAATAGCTAGAGCCCTCGCCTTACGACCAAAACTTGTGATCTGCGACGAAGCCGTCTCGGCTCTAGATGTATCCACCCAGGCCCACATCTTAAATTTACTTTTAGATCTACAGAGTGAGTTTGGCCTCACTTACCTCTTTATTTCGCACAATTTAGCGGTTGTAAAGCATATGTCAGACAAGGTGGCAGTAATGAGATCGGGGGAAATAGTAGAAGAGAACAGTAGCGAAAAAATTTACAACGAGGCAATCCAACCGTATACGAGAAATTTAATTTCTTCGATACCTGTAA
>CAJWLI010000051.1 GCA_913043075.1 uncultured Gammaproteobacteria bacterium | reverse complement strand
GGAGATGGGATGCTCCCAGAATCCTTTTCCCATCGCTGGTGGATTCGGAATTTGAAAGACATTATTCACTAAAACATCAAGCCTTCCATCTTCCATCTGAATTCGATCAACGAGTTTTTGCACCTGTTTATCATCGTTATGATCCAACAGAATTGGAATACCCTCTCCCCCAAATTTGTCAACCGATTGGGCTGTCGCTTCGATAGTAAGCGGTTTCGGCGGGTTATCCTTGCTCGAGCTCCGGCCGGTAAAATAAACTTTGTAGCCCGCTTCGGCCAACCCCTCAGCTGCCCCTTTACCGACACCTTTACTTGCCCCTGTAACTAAAGCTACCTTTTTGGTCCCCAATTTAGTCAAAGCCTCTGGCGTATTAAGTTCTTAATTGGTAAATCTTACGCTTTTTTTGTTAAAGGACAAAAGCTGTTTGTTCTTTAGAACCTGTTTTTTAAATAAATTATAAAGATTCCCTAGACTTTCTTTATTTTTCTTTATATATTAATTTCTGATAAAGATTATAAAGATTATAAAGATTAATTACAAAATAGAGGGAAAAATTGATGAAAAAAATATTTCAAGCTCACCTAATCATTCTTTTTTTGTCAAACGTAGCATTGGCTTCAGAGCAAAGGATACAGGAAGACAGTTACCGCTTCGTTGGGGATGAGATAGCGATGAATATCTGCGCCGCAGCGCTAGAGTCGAAGTCTTCGATAGTAGCTGAGGCAAAAAGGCTTCATATTACTCGCAAATCACTTAAAGATGTGACTTGTAATGGCCAACCTCTGCTAGATTTCGCGACCGCAAGCAAATTGATTGTAGGTTCGAAGGCACTCGCCAGTGCTCAGTAACCTTTGAGAAAAATTAGAGTTAAATCATGAAAACACTATGGAAGAGATTTGATTTGATGATGCGAACGGGCTCGATAGAAAGTGTTTGTGAATCTTATCTTATTAAGTAAAGGCCTAAGTTAGACCGAAATCATTAAACCACACCCCTCTGAATCCCTTTTTAGAGAATTTCCGTGATATATGGCAGGGCGTGCGCCGATCTCAAGTTTCAGTAGAGGGGAATTGGAGCGGCTCGAGTTAGACTATACTCAGCGTTTTGACCGCAGGACAGTGAAATGGACCCAGACATTTATCGTCATTCTGTTCAACCAGCGCTAAAATTTTTTTCAATCAAACGAGGCTAATGTTTCTCTTCTATCGTAAGAAGTTGATAGTTACCCGTTTTGCGCTGCTAAAAAGTGCTAAGCTAAGCAACTAAAGCAAGATTAAAACTCGCCGGATTAATACTAGTTAACAAGTAAAAGCCGCATGAAAAATTTCTTTGAAGTACCGCTTTTCCCGATCCCCGATCTGGTTGCTTTCCCTAACACTGTAATGCCTTTGCATGTCTTCGAACCAAGATATAGAACGATGATCGAGGACTCCGTAAAGAAAGATCGTATGATCGGAATTACAAATACAAAAAAAAGAATAAGCATTCCAAGGGAAAACCAAACGATCAAAGAGGCGCTCACCCGAAACCAAGCCACCTATGAGCCGAGAGGTGTTTTTAGTATGGGAGAAGTGAAGGTTCTGGAGAAGACAAAGGACGGTCGAATTTACGTCAATATAAATTTAAAGCATAGGGTTATGTTAGTGGAAGAAACGCAGCTGCTTCCGTATAGAATCTGCAATTGCAGATTACTAGAAGATGTAAATGTAGAGTCTTCTAGGCTCGTTCAACATCAACAAGAAATTTTGGATTTAATGATTGCGATTCTTCAGCGAGAGGCTCCGGCTGAACTTGCCAAGTTCGACCAAGAAGGATGGAACACGTTAGATCCCAAAAAATTTTCTTTCGAAATTTTCAAATTAATTCGTTTCGATCCCGATTTGATGCAGTCATTATTAGAAATGACTGACCCAGAGAAAAGATTAATCCTGATTAAAGACACACTTTCTAGTGGCGCAGGAAGTGGTTAAAAAAGAAGCTCGTAGGTTGGGTATAATTGGAGATGTGCACGCAGAAGATGTGCGTCTTGAAAACTGTTTAAGTTATCTTGCTAACCAGGGTTGCAAGAAGATAGTTTGCACTGGAGATATTATTGATGGCCCTGGATGCCCTAATCGAAGCGTCGAATTACTCAAGGCTTTCGATGTTGTTACGGTCAGAGGCAACCACGACAGATGGATAATCGAGAACAAAGCTCGCCATGTGAAGAACGCTCACAAAATACACGATTTGTCTAAGTCTACGCTTGATTATTTGAGCATTTTACCATTGCAAGAAAAATTTATGTTCGGCGGAATAAGAGTTCTTTTATGTCACGGCGTTGGTAAAAACGATCTGAAGAAGGTCTGGCCAGGAACAGATCGACTTCAGCCAATAAAAAGTAACGAGCTAGACCAAATAATAGGGGAAGAAAAATTCGATTATGTGATTAACGGACATATTCATTTCCGCACGATGGTTCACTTTAAAAAGCTGATATTAATCAACGCAGGAACTATCAGTGGGGACTTCTCCCCGGGATGCACAATGATTGATTTCGACGAAAATATGATTTTTGGGTTCTTGTTCGAAGGATCAAATTTACAGCTAAGCAAATCACAAAACCTTTATGGAGAAAACTACACCATCTGGGAAAACACCGAGTCTTTCAATGGGAAGTGGGACCCTGTAACGCTGTTTTAAAGGACCGAACGATGTTAATTTCAAGAAATACGTATAAAAGTCTTTTCCTCATAGCTTTAGCACTGTGCTCAGCCTGGAGTTTTGCGCAAAGCAAGACCTCTTTTGGATCAGCAAATGCGACGCAATGTTTCATAGCTAGCGGGAACCCGTCATCTTTGTTAGATGCCAGAGTTTGCTCTAATGCAATCAGACATGACAACCTTTCAAAGCGGGATCTCGCAGCAACTCACACAAATCGTGGAATTATTCTTGCCGCTGGAGGAGAACTGCGTCAAGCCCTAGAGGATCACAACCAGGCGGCAAAGTTAAAAAAAGATTTATCTAAAATTTATATCAATCGAGGCACAGTATTTCATCGGCTAAAGGAATACGAAAAAGCATTGTTGGATTATCAAAAAGCTCTAGATCTTGGAGGTGTTCCTAAAGATATTGTCGAATACAACAGAGCCCTCAGCCTACTGAAAATTAGAAAAACTAAGGAAGCACTAAAAGCATTGGAAAGAGCTCTTGGTTACAACCCAGGCTCTCTAAGAGTTAAGGCAAAGATTAAGGCAATTTCCTCTCCAAGAAATATTCAAAAATAATGAGAAAAGATCTAGCCAAGAAAATGATAAGATGATGGGTGAAACGGTTACGGATGTTTTTTGCTTTCGGGCTTAAACTAAAAAACTAAAAAACAGAACATAAGTCTCATCAAAAAGAGACTATATTTTCGAGTATCCAAAAATGAATGTGTGTGGTCTTTCCAACCCCGAAATTGACAAAACTAAAATAAGACTAGTATCGGTGAGAGAGAAGCTAGCTGAACTTGATCTAGACGCCTTTGTCGTTCCGAGATCTGACGAACACCTGGGCGAATATGTACCTCCTGAAGAGGAGAGACTGAAATGGCTTACAGGATTCACGGGGTCTGCGGGGTTGTGCATCGTGCTCAGAAATTCGGCAGCAATTTTTGTCGACGGGAGATATACAATTCAGGTCCGTCAACAACTCCCAGCAGACACTTTTGAGTTTAAACATGCCACCAAAGATTCCCCTGCAGAATGGATTTTGGAAAAACTGGCAACCGGCTCAAAGGTCGGAATTGATACTAGGCTTCATTCTCTAGATTGGTTCCGAAAGATGGAACACGAGCTAGGACAAAATAAAATCGAGGTTGTCGAGCTAGATAAAAACCCGATAGATTTGTGTTGGAAAGATCGTCCAAAGCCTTGCGGCGACGAAATCATGCTGCTTGAGGAGTTCTTCACCGGTATCAGTAGCCGAACAAAAAGAGACACAGCCGCCAAGGTGGTCAGAGAAAGAAAGGCGGACTTCGCTTTGATCACACAACTAGATTCTATTGCTTGGATCTTGAACATACGTGGTAACGATGTGCCTAGACTTCCTGTAGCTCGCTCATTTGCAATACTAGAGAGCAACGGAAAAGTTATTATTTTTGTAGACGAAAAAAAACTGCCCGAGAACTTTTTCGACCATGTGGGAGAAGGCGTTGAATGGAAAAAAAACGAAGAGTTAGAAGAGCATTTACAACGTCTTGGAAAGAAAGACTGTAAAATATCTGTAGACCCTAAAACGTCGAACGCGTGGTGCCAATTAACCTGCCTTAAAGCGGGTGCAGATTTAGTTGAGGGTTCAGACCCGACAATTTTAGCCAAATCAATAAAGAACGAAACAGAATTGAATGGGATACGAAAATGCCACCTTAGAGATGGAGCTGCCCTCACTCGTTTTTTAGGTTGGTTGGACAATGAGGTAAAAAGAGGTATTTATCATGACGAAAAAAGACTCGCAGACGAACTGGAAAGTTACAGAAGTAATCTAGAACACTTCCAAGGCCTCTCTTTCGACACGATCTCAGCAACCGGCGAAAACGCTGCGCTCGCTCATTATAATTACCTTAATGGTGTGCCGTCGAAACTAGAACCGGACAGTCTTTATCTGGTTGATTCTGGTGCGCAATACTTAGACGGAACTACAGACATCACAAGGACCATAGCCATTGGAACCCCTAATGAAGAGCACAAGAAAATGTTCACTCTCGTTCTTAAAGGACACATCGCTCTTGCGGAGGCTGTTTTCCCCAAAGGAACAACAGGTGCAAATCTAGATGTTCTTGCGCGGCAATACCTTTGGAGAGAGGGATTTGATTACGACCATGGAACAGGTCATGGCGTCGGAGCGTTTCTTTCAGTTCACGAGGGGCCGCAAAGCATTTCCAAATCAGCTCATTCTCAAGAGCTAATTCCTGGCATGGTTATTTCAAATGAACCAGGATTTTATAAGGAGGGTGATTACGGAATTCGGTGCGAGAACCTGGTAGTGGTTGTAGAGAATTTCGATTCGATGCTCTCGTTTGACACCATTAGTTTCGCGCCTTTTGACCATTCTCTAATTGATCCTAACCTTCTTTCGGAGCAAGAGATCTATTGGGTTAACTCTTACCACGAAACTACCAGAAGGAAGCTCGCGCCATTTTTGAAAAAGGAAGATCTTGAATGGCTGGAAGCATCAACTAGAGAAATCTAATGTAATACTGGGTGGCCTTTAGTTCTAAGCGCAATCGCAATTCTCATGATCCAACTAAGAAAAGATTGCATTAAAATGTGAGGAAATGATCTCCCATAACTTGGCGAAGAAATTTACGGCTTTGCGAAATAACATATGAAAAATTATGAAATATATTTAGACCTCGACGGTGTTTGTATAGACTTCATGGCTAGTGCTCTAGAAATTCAGGGTTATGACCCTAAGACGATTTTTTCAAAATGGAAAACAACCCAGCCAGGCGAATTATTTCCGACACTATCCATCGAAAAAAAACCGATCGAATTCTTCACAGACAAAGCGTTAGAGACAGAAAATTTTTGGAGGGAGCTAAAAGCCTATGAGTGGTTTAGCTACCTATATACAGAGCTAAAATCTTTTGGGAACGTTATGTTTCTTAGTGCTCCCTCTGGAGCTCCCGGCTGCCTATCAGGCAAGCATCATTGGCTTAAAGACTATTTCGGGTCAAGCTTCTCTGAGTATATCTTTACAAAACATAAAGACAGGCTCGCTCACGAAAAGGCTATACTAATTGACGATATGGCCTTTAACGTTTCTGCATTTGAGTCTCGGGGTGGCACAGCTTTTTTATTTCCCAGACTATGGAATGAGCTTCACGCAATATATGAGCCAACAGAATATGTGCTATCCAACGTAAAAAGATTAATAAACGAATAAAACTTATTGGGAATAATTACTGAGATAAGAACATGAAAACACCAGAGATCAAAAAAATTCTCACGGATCGAGCTTCGCAAGCTGATCGCCTAAACGAGCACATTCGCATCACTGGATGGGTACGAAGCACCAGACACTCGAAGGCGGGCATTACCTTTATCGAAGTAAACGATGGGAGCAGCGTATCATCCATCCAGGTGGTCGCGCCTAAGGAACTAGTTAATTATAGCGAGATTGAAAAAATCACGACA
This sequence comes from uncultured Gammaproteobacteria bacterium, assembly GCA_913043075.1. Taxonomy (GTDB): domain Bacteria; phylum Pseudomonadota; class Gammaproteobacteria; order Pseudomonadales; family Azotimanducaceae; genus UBA9659. Next base: position 2,839 of record CAJWLI010000051.1, on the reverse strand, counting down.
GGAGTCTCGATTAAAGTTTCAGGAATACTCGTTGAGTCAATGGGTAAAGGACAAGATGTTGAGATACAGGCGAAAGAAGTAGAAATCCTGGGCGCCATAGAAGAACCAGAAAATTACCCAATAGCAAAGAAAAGGCACACCTTTGAATATTTGAGAGGATTGCCGCACTTGAGAATAAGAACTAATACATTTGGTGCTATCGCAAGAATAAGATCTTCCGTCGCTAATAAAATTCATAACTATTTTTTTGAGAATGGTTTTCACTGGGTCAATACACCGATTATTACCTCGAGCGACTGCGAAGGAGCCGGCGAATTATTCAAAGTTAGCACCCTAGACCACACTCAAAAAAAAATAGCGGCGCTTGACGCAGACTATGCTGAGGATTTTTTTGGAAGAGAAGCTTTTTTAACAGTATCTGGGCAATTGAATGCAGAGGCCTACTGTTTAGCAATGTCAAAGGTTTACACTTTTGGTCCGACCTTTAGGGCTGAAAACTCAAACACATCAAGACATTTAGCCGAATTCTGGATGATAGAGCCTGAAATAGCATTTGCAGATCTAGAGGACAATGCCGCACTCGCTGAAGCGTTATTGAAAGCAATAATCGAACATGTTTTAGAGAACTGTTCGGAAGATTTAAATTTCTTTACCCAACAAATCGACAAAGCACTTACAGGAAGACTTTTGGGAGTTTTAGAAAAAAACTTCGAAAAAATCCCTTATACAGATGCAATAGAAATTCTCAAAAAAAGCAAAGGAGATTTTCATTTCCCGGTTGAGTGGGGACTTGATTTGCAATCGGAACACGAGCGATTTTTAACAGAGAATTATGCAAATGGCCCTGTAATCGTTTCAGATTATCCAAAAGATATAAAGGCTTTCTATATGAGGCTTAACGACGATGGAAGGACTGTATCAGCTATGGATGTTTTAGTTCCTGGAATTGGTGAGATAATCGGCGGAAGTCAGAGGGAAGAACGTCTCGATATCTTAGACTCACGAATTCAAAGCCAAAGAATTCTAAGCCAGCTCTCTTGGTATAGAGACTTAAGAAAATATGGGACCGTCCCGCATGCTGGTTTTGGTTTAGGTTTCGAACGATTAATCAGTTACATTACTGGGATGGATAACATAAGAGACTGCATTCCCTTTCCTAGAACCCCCGGGAACGCTAAGATATAGAACTCTCACAACCGAAAACGATTGGTTCGAGGACGGCACTATGCTCCTTAAGAATTTTTTTAGACTGTCTTAAGACCAAAAACTGACCAGTAAAAAAATCTTTATAGCTCTCAGTTAAAACATCAAAAAGAAGCTGGTTGAGCTCCTGAATCTCAAACAAGAACTCACTCGATCCTCGGCTTGCAATATTTATTTCGTTCAAAGACGCTTTAGTAAAATACGCCTCTACTAAATTTCTTAAAATAATCCCTTTGTTCGTAACTACACCACCCCGGCAAAATCCCTCCCTACGGTGCTCTTCCTGAATTAAAACGGTCAACTTTTGAAGATAGTAGTTAACCCTTAGAAGTTGACGCATATATTCAGCAAGAGGCGCGGATCTCAATACCGAAAGATTATCTTCCAGCTCTAGATCCTCGAAGTGGTAAATCCCCTCTAACCAATTCTCGGATCTCTTACGGATGTAGTTCAATGCGAGAATGCCTTCGCTATCGAAAAAAAGACCTCCGACCGACGACGACCACATCTGCTTGTATTCTGGGCCGCCGAGTGTCGCGCGAGCTATGGTTAGCGGGAGATCACCCTTTTTTTTTAATATAGATTCTCGGATTTTTTCTTTTAAGAGCTGATCATTTGGTCCTAGTCGATCTAAGCATTCTTGAGCTAAGTTAAGGAATAAAAGCTCGTTAATTAATTTCTGCGACTCAAGAGCGACTTTTCCGAGTGCAGAGTTTCGCTGGGCTATTATTAGCTGAAGTTTACACGGTTGAAGTGCTAAAAAATCTAAAAGATTAATCGAAGTCACTGAATTTTTTTGATTTGCAACAACTTGCCGAGGGAAAGAACTAGGAGGAAGGTTTCTGGGCTTCTGGATAGTCTCGCCGAGCAAGTTTTCCAAACGCTCAACATAAGTATCAAAGTAACTTTTTTTTGAGCATCCTATTAGATTTGCTAAGGATAAGAAGAAAAAACAAAAAAAAAGAAATTTCTTTCCCCACGCAATCATCGCTTTCTTACTCACCGAGAAGATGCATCTAAATCAATTCTTTTGGAATCTAAAATCAGGGTCTTACAGGGCCCGAATGTTCTTCGATGAATTGGCGAGAGCCCATATTCGGCCAGCGCTTCTTTGTGAAACTTTGTAGGATACCCTTTATTTTTCTCAAACCCGTATTGAGGATAGATCTTAGCAAGTTTTTTCATCTCAATATCTCTTGCGCATTTTGCTAAGATAGATGCCGCCATGATCTCTTGAATCGTGTTGTCGCCCCCTATCACACACTCAGTGGAACATTCGATGTCAGGGGCAAAACGTCCATCTACAAAAGCTTTATCGACCTTCACAGACAATAACTCAAAAGCTCGACCCATTGCCATCAGACTTGCAACGTGGATATTATACTTATCTATTTCGTCTGGAAGACAAAAAGCTATGCCAAAGCTAATGGCTTTTTTTTTATCTCCTCGCTCAAATCGATCCTCTTACGTTCGGATAACTTTTTTGAATCTCGCAATCCGTCGATAGCATTACTACCATCCAAAACAACGGCTGCAGCGCACACACTCCCCGCCAACGGTCCTCTGCCCGCTTCATCTATTCCAGCTATCATCTTTCTTTTTGATATCACGGTCAGTTTTCTTTACAAAATTTTAG
>CAJWLI010000050.1 GCA_913043075.1 uncultured Gammaproteobacteria bacterium | reverse complement strand
AAAGATGAACAAAAAAGAGCAGATTCACAAACATAGAAATAATGAGAAGGTGAAGTTGAATCTTTTTACCTTTTATTCTGAGGCGTCATGAGCTTGGAGACTGTCTCGATTATGAACTTCCGCAACCTAGCAAGCGTGAGAATAGAGTTAGATCCAAAGTCGAATTTTTTTCTAGGGGCGAACGGGAGCGGAAAAACTAGTCTCCTGGAGGCTTTTTACTTCCTGTCAAGCGCCAGGTCTTTTACAACAAATAATCGGCATTCCTTCATAATGGAAGGAAAAGAAGAATGCGTGGTCCGGGGAGAAATTAAGAAGGATTTTCAGCTTTCTCGTGTTGGTGTGTCACGATCAAGATCCGGCGTCTTGGAGATCCGAATAGATGGAGAAAAAATTGGTCGGGCCAGTGAACTTGCCTTATCTCTCCCAACGATTTTACTCGGTCCTGATAGCATTGGTTTACTGATTGGTTCACCGGCTAGGAGAAGGAGGTTTATGAATTGGGGTACGTTTCACGTGGAACCCCTATTTAAGGAAGTTTGGGAGAGAGCTAATCGTTGTCTTAAACAGAGAAATTCCGCCCTTCAGCTTAAAGTTCAAGACAGAGATGAGCTCGCGAGCTGGACAGATGGATTAATTAAAAACTCACTGAAAATTGACGAATACAGGTCCCATTATATTAGAAACCTTGCTCCTCTATTTTCAAAGGTTCTTGAGAGAATTAGCGGACTGAAGGACGTCGAGCTTCGCTATTTTCCGGGTTGGGAGGAGAAAAGTCACCTAAATGAGGTTTTTGATAGAAATTCTGAAATCGACAGCAAGAGAGGTTATACTAGCTCTGGCTTTCATCGGGCTGAACTAAAGATTTATATTAGGGGAAGGCCAGTAACGGAAATATGTTCGCGGGGTGAGCTAAAATCCCTAGTTTGGGCATTGAAGTTAGCGCAAGGCCAGGTTTTGCTCCGAGAAAAGGTGCCGAATGAGAATAAACCAATCTTTCTTGTCGACGATCTTGGGGCTGAGTTTGATGAGCAACATCGCAGAAAAATTCAAGAATATTTGCACGAAACAGGGCATCAAACAATAATTACTGCAATTGATCATTTTGCCCTTTCGAGATTTACTGAAACCACATCAGGGAAATTGTTCCACGTGGAACGAGGAAAAATTAGAAATTAGTTGGAGAAGTAAGTGACTAACGAAAAATCGTACGACTCTTCTAGTATCAAAGTACTTAAAGGCTTAGACGCGGTTCGAAAGAGGCCTGGGATGTACATTGGGGACACCGATGATGGGACAGGTCTTCACCATATGGTCCAAGAGCTTGTAGATAATTCAATAGATGAAGCCTTGGAGGGCTTTTGCTCTAAAATAAAGGTTATCATCCACTCTGATAATTCCGTTTCTGTTAGTGATGATGGGCGCGGCATTCCTGTAGATCTGCATGAAGGAGAGGGCCGTTCAGCTGCAGAGGTAATCATGACCGTCTTGCATGCAGGAGGGAAATTTGACGATAGTAATTATAAGGTCTCTGGAGGGTTGCACGGTGTCGGTGTTTCAGTGGTAAATGCCTTGTCATCGCGCTTAGAACTTACTGTGTGGAGAGATGGAAAAGTATGGGAGCAAACATATAGCGACGGAGTTCCCGATTTTGCATTAAGATCTATCGAAGGGACCTCACAGACGGGTACACTCTGTCGTTTTTACCCGTCTAAAGAAACGTTTACTAACGTGGATTTTCGGTACGATATTTTGGCCCGGCGTTTGAGGGAATTGTCTTTTTTAAACGCAGGAGTATCAATTGAACTTTTAGATGAGCAGAGTAATAAGGGCGAGACTTTCAGTTATGAAGGCGGGCTTAAGACCTTTGTAGAGCATTTGAATTCTAGTAAAAGCCCAATAAACAGTATTTTTCATTTTTCTACCGAAGGGCATGACGGCGTAGGGGTTGAAATTGCTCTGCAATGGAATGATTCATATCAGGAAACGATATTAGCCTACACTAACAATATTCCTCAGCGAGACGGTGGTACCCATCTTCAGGGGTTCAGGGGAGCCCTGACAAGAACTTTGAATAATTATGTAGAATCTGAAGGGTTGTTGAACAAAGCTCAGACAAATACAACTGGCGATGACGCAAGAGAAGGGCTGACGGCTATAGTTTCTGTGAAGGTCTCGGAGCCAAAATTTTCGTCTCAAACAAAAGAAAAGCTGGTGTCCTCCGAAGTAAAAACAGCGGTAGAAAAGGAGATGGGTGCATATTTCTCCGAATACCTATTGGAAAACCCCTCTGAGGCTAAAACAATTGTTCAAAAGATGATTGATGCCGCCAGAGCAAGAGAGGCCGCAAGAAAAGCGAGAGAAATGACCCGTCGTAAAGGGGCTTTGGATGTTGCTGGATTGCCTGGTAAATTAGCTGATTGTCAGGAGAAGGACCCAAGCCTTTCCGAGCTCTATATTGTGGAAGGGGAATCCGCAGGGGGATCTGCTAAGCAGGGGCGAGACAGAAAATATCAGGCAATACTTTCTTTGAAAGGAAAGATTCTAAATGTCGAGAAAGCAAGATTCGACAAGATGCTTTCCTCCGCGGAGGTAGGCAACATAATTACTGCACTTGGCTGCGGAATAGGGAAAGAAGAGTATGATCCTAATAAACTTCGATATCACAAGATCATAATTATGACCGATGCCGACGTTGATGGCGCCCATATAAGAACTCTATTGCTCACCTTTTTTTATCGCCACATGTGTGACCTAGTCGAAAATGGACATCTTTTCATTGCTCAGCCCCCGCTCTATAAAATAAAGAAGGGTAAAGCTGAGCAATACATAAAAGATGAACAAGAGCTTGCCGCTTTTGTCCTTAAAGAATCACTGGAAAACGCATCAATTACAATCGAGCGAACTAAAAAAAGATTCGAAAATGAAGATCTTGATGAGTTAGCCAGGGCTTATACTGAAGTGAAGCAAAAATTCATTCGATTGCAAAAGAGTTACCCCATTGAGGTGCTAAATGCGCTAATAAGTCTTCCTGTTATTGAATCGAAGAATCTATTCTCCAATGAATATGTTGTTGAATGGGCAGATGCTCTAAAGCTGAAACTAAATTCTATTAAAACCTCAAGAGCAATTTATCAAGTTGAGGTGTCAAGCGAAAATGATGATTCCGTTTTTTTTCCAGTTGTCACTTCTGAAATTCATGGCGCGAAAAAGAATTTTGCGTTTGGCAGAGATTTCTTCAACTCCGGAGATTATAAATCCGTCTCCAGGTTCTCTTTGATGACTGAGGAACTGCGAGGTAATGAACTAGTAGCTACTAGAGGAGAAAAATCATTTGTTACTGATTCATTTGAGTTAGCGTTTGAATGGCTCGAATCAGAGGCGATAAAAGGGCAGACGCGCAGCAGGTATAAAGGTCTTGGTGAAATGAATCCCGATCAACTATGGGAGACCACTATGGACCCAAAAAGTAGGACTATGTTGAGAGTTGGGATACAAGACGCTATAGCAGCTGATCTAGCATTTAGCGATTTAATGGGAGATCAGGTCGAGCCAAGAAGAGAATTTATAGAGGAAAACGCTCTAGCTGTTGCCAACCTTGATATATAGCAGAGTAAGCACTCACTAATATAAATGATAATTTAACTCATTTTTTTAATAAAAAGGTAACGAATGACTTCAAATTATCAAACACGAGTGACTGTTTAGGACAACTTTCAATTGTCTTTCTGCCTTTTCCAGTAAGAACTAAAACTGGATTGCATCCAGCTAGTTTGGCAGCTTGGAGGTCTGTAGCGGCGTCGCCAACGAAGAATCCATCCGAGCCCTTCAGTTTATTTTCAAGGATAATCTGATTTAACAAGCCGGGATTTGGTTTTCTGCAATTGCAAGCAGCGCTCGGTAAGTGAGGGCAGTATTTTATGTCAGAAATTTTTCCGCCAGCCTCCACAATCATTTTCACCATTTTCTTGTGTATCTTTTGAAGATCGAGATCTGAGATGATCCCTCGCCCTATTGCACTCTGGTTAGTTGCTATAAAAACTGGAATTCTAGCCAGTGTTAACATTGCAATTGCTTCTACAGATCCCTCTTCGGGGATCCACTCGTCTTCCGTTTTTACATAAGAGGGTGAGTCTCGGTTTATAACTCCATCTCGATCTAAGATTACAAACCTTTTCATTTCTTACTAGCTTATCTTTTTGGCGATCATGTAGGCTTTTCCAAACATCTTGTCTTTCTCAGATTTTTTTGTAAGTTGCTCCCGGTAGCACAAAATCTCACATTCTCGGACTAAAAAAAACAGCTCTCGATAATGTAACAAGAACTCTGGATTTGAAGGACCAACGTCAAACCTCCTCTCTGAGGTGAATGTCTGATAAATTATTAGGCCCCCAGGGGCAGTCGCATTATATATCGCTCTGGCGATGGCTCTATCTAGATAGTGACAACATAGAATAAGGTCAAACTGATGGGTATCGAAAGAAGAGCTTGAAATTTCTATTTCTTCCGGGAAGATTTTTTCATCGCTAGTTAGCAAACCCTTTATTGCCTCTATGGCCGTCTTTGAAAAATCCCAAGCTCTCACTTCCATTCCAAGGCTCGCTAGAAAGAGACTATTTGCACCTGTGCCACAAGCAATATCAAGAGCTACGCCATCGCTTGGTAGAAGAGAAACGTTCTCCTTTAAAACATCCGCCACCGACCCAGTGTCTTTGAGGGTCTTGTAATGATAGTTCCATTTTTCTCGCTTTTTTTCGCTCATTTTCTCCAAAACATCGGTGAGAAAAGAACCAGTAATGTGAAGATCTCTAATCGACCCAGAGCCATAGCGAAACAAAGTAAAATTTTTGCAGGATCGGAAATATTTGCGTAGTTCTCGGATACCCCTCCAAGTCCGGGTCCTAAATTGTTAATGGTTGCTCCAACTGCTGAAAAGGAGGTCAGAAAATCAAGCCCAGTCAGCATAAGAGCGAGGAGCATAAAGATGAATATCACTACGTAAATCGAGAAAAACCCCCAAACCGCTTGCATTACTTCACTTGGTACCTGTCGATGATTGACTTTGACAGGGAACATTGCGTGCGGATGGATCAAACGATGAACTTCTCTGAGTCCTTGTTTCCAGATCAAAAGGACTCTTATTGCTTTCATACCACCGCCTGTGGACCCCGCGCATGCTCCTGTAAAAGCGCCAAAAAATATAAAGACAGGAATTATTGACGGCCAAGACGAAAATCCTGCAGTCGTGTAACCAGTAGTCGTAAAAATTGAAACTACCTCAAAAGTGCTCATTCGAAGTGCAGTGCTCGCACTGTAAACAGATTCGTTTAACAACAAAAGAGTTACTAGAAGAACGCTTACAACAACTATAGAAAGGAAGAATTTCACTTCGTCATCCTGGAGATAGTGCCGAGCAGTTTTTTCTTTTAGTGCAAAAAAATGCAGTGCAAAGTTTAAGCTTGCGATAAGCATGAAAATGATACACACCGTCTCAATCAGTTGCGATTCGAAAAATCCTATAGAACTATCATGTGTAGAAAACCCCCCAATGGCGATAGTAGAAAAACTATGACAGATTGAATCAAACACCGTCATGCCTGCGACGAAATATGATGTCGCACATGCTACCGTAAGACCTAGATATATGGACCAAAGAGCCAGGGCAGTTTCTTTTATCCGAGGAGTAAGTTTCGAGTCTTTCACGGGTCCAGGCGTCTCGGTTCGATAAAGTTGCATTCCTCCAATTCCTAGCATGGGTAAAATTGCGACTGCTAATACGATAATTCCCATCCCCCCTAACCACTGTAATTGTTGTCTGTAATATAGGATTGACTTGGGCATCTGATCTAAACCTTGTATGACGGTAGCCCCAGTAGTGGTAAGCCCGGAAAAAGATTCAAATAATCCGTCTGGGATACTCAATCCAAGCCCTTTATCATCAATGAAAGGGACTGCTCCGAAAGAGCCAAGTGCGATATAGAAGAAAACAGTAATTAAGAATCCTTCTTTTGTTCTCATATCTGCCCTACTTCTTGAAAAGAGCACCCAAAGGGTTGTCCCAAACGTAAAGGTGATCCCAAAAGCTCTCAAAAAGACAAGGGGAGGCTCATCAAATACTACGGCGACCAAGATTGGTGGCACCATCGTAACGCTGAAAACGACTAACAATATTCCTAGAATTTTAGCTGTTATCTGGAAATGCATCTTTTAATTAAGCAGTCGAGTGTTATTTTCGAAAAGTTTCTCTACGTCTCGTATTCTTTTTTTCTCAACGACAAACATGATTAGATGGTCGTCTGGTGATATTACGATGTCGTCATGCGCCATCAGCACCTCTTTACCTCTCACAATGGCCCCGATGTTAGTTCCAGACGGAAGTTCAATTTCTTCAACTTTTCGACCAACAACTTTGGACGTATTCTTATCCCCGTGGGCGATAGCTTCGATAGCTTCTGCTGCCCCTCTTCGAAGTGAATGATCGCGGACGACGTCTCCATGTCTTATGTGAGTGAGGATGGACCCTAGGGTTGCTTGATGGGGATTAATGACTACATCGATGTTGCCTCCCTCAATTAGGTCAGCGTAAGCTTGATTGTTCATTAGGGCTATTACTTTTCTCGCGCCCAGGCTTTTTGCTAACATCGCGGACATGATGTTGGTTTCATCGTCACTAGTTACCGCGCAGAAAACATCAGTTTCGTTTATGTTTTCTTCCAGTAGTAGACTTCTATCCGAGGCGTCGCCTATCAATACAATCGACTGATCAAGTTGCTCAGAAAGCTCTAAAGCCTTATGCTTTTTTTGTTCAATAATTTTCACACTGAATTTTTTCTCGGCGCTCTTCGCTAAGCCTTTTCCTATAGTTCCTCCTCCAGCAATTATTATTCTCTTATTCGGAGCCTCCGCTCTTCGCATTTCTGACATAACGTTTTTTATATCTTGCTTCGCGGCGATGAAAAAGACCTCGTCGTCGGCTTCGATTACCGTGTCTCCGTGAGGAATAATAGGGCTGTCTCCGCGAAAAATTGCTACTACTCTGGTATCAACTTTTGGCATGTGTTGCCTGAGATATCTTAGCTCTTGATTGACAAGAGGGCCGCCATAAAAAGCCTTCATTCCAACTAATTGGGCTTTTCCATTTGCAAATTCCATTACCTGAAGAGCTCCAGGATTTTCTATCAATCTCAAGATATCCAGAGTGACTATTTCCTCTGGATTCACAATTACATCTACAGGCATCGCCTCATCTCTGAAAATGCCGCCGTTTTTTATGTAGGCTGAAGATCTAATTCTCGCTATCTTTTTATCGATATCAAAAACTGTATGGGCTACTTGGCAGGCCACCATATTTACTTCATCGCTAGACGTCACCGCGATTAGCATATCAGCCTCCTCGGCGCCCGCTTGTTTCAAGATTTCTGGATGTGAAGCCATACCTCTAATTGTCTGAATATCTAGTTTGTCTTGGAGTACTCTCAACCTCTCTGAATCTTTGTCCACTACCGTTATGTCTGAATCTTCTTTGGTGAGATTTTGAGCTAAATTAGCTCCTACCTGTCCTCCCCCTAAAATAATTATTTTCATTTCAGTTTCCGTATGATCGAAGAGTAATAGAATCCGTCGTGGTGTTCAGCTGTAGGAAAAAACTGAACGCCTAGTTCGGTCCTCGTAAATTTAAATTTTTCAATTCTGCTCAATTGATTTATTTTCTTAATCTCCGCATCCGAATTTTTGCTAATAAATTTTTTCACTACCGAATCGTTTTCCATTTTTAAGACTGAGCAAGTTACGTAAAGGAGCTCTCCGCCCTCAGCAAGTAGATCGAAGGAGTGCTGAAGAAGCCGGTCTTGCTGAGCTCTCAGCTTACCAATATCGTTCGCCTTCCGCAGTAATTTTATATCAGGATGTCTTCGTATTACTCCCGTTGCCGAGCATGGGGCATCTAAAAGAACTCGGTCAAATTTTTGTCTCGTCTTAAAATTTTCTAGGTGAGAATTTATGACATTTGCTCTTAACGAAAGACGCTTTAGGTTCTCATTTAATAAAGCTAGTCGTTCATTACTTTTATCTATCGAGACCACTTTCGAGTCGGGATTTGTTTCCAAGATATGACACGTTTTTCCTCCTGGGGCGGCGCACGCATCTAAAATTCTCAAACCAGGCACTAAATTCATAAACTTAACCGCGACCTGAGCCCCTTCGTCCTGCACAGATACAAGTCCTTCCGAAAAACCGGGCAGCATTTCAACATTTTTTGCCTCGCTGATGTAAAGCGCTTCCTCTGAGAGAGCTCCTTCTTCTGATTTTATTCGAGCGGCTTCTAGCATTTTTTGATATTCCAATCTTGAGATGCGTTGCCGATTAATTCTTAGAGTCATTGGGCCTTTTTTACTGTTTGCATTGATGATATCTCGCCAATTATCCCAGTCTTTTTTAAGGAGAGAGACAAGCCATTCTGGATGATTTGTTTCTGCCTCCAAAGAGGCTTGGGCAACAGTTTTGTTGAGAAAGTCTCTGTTTCTTAAATAATTTCGTAATACCCCATTGATTAGGTTCTTAGCCCAAGATTTTCCTAAAAACGTGCTAGCCTCGACGGACTCATTTACACAAGCGTGAACCGGTTTCTTTAAATTATCTACACTGTAGAGCCCCGCTATGAGAAGATTGAAAAGGTCCGAGTGTTTTTTATTGATCGGTTTTTTTACAAGTTTCTCTATGAGTTTTGAATAAAGGAAATAATTGCGCAAACTCCCAAAACATATTTGACTGACGATCGGTTGTTTTTCCTGTAAGCATTTATCTAGAGATTTTCCTTCCCTCACTACCCCTTTGAGCACTAAAGCTGAAATCGAATAATCGTTCATGGCTGATCGAAGGTTTTCCCACATGAAAAAATATGACTCCATCCGTTTTGAATGTCGGACTCCTTAAGGATATTTCCTTTGCCTTGATTCAGCTGCAACTCTCTTATCCTTATAGCCTTAGTTTTTGTTCCTACCAAAACCCCCTCTTTACTTATTTCTATTATCTC
>CAJWLI010000049.1 GCA_913043075.1 uncultured Gammaproteobacteria bacterium | reverse complement strand
TAGAGACTTGATGAAACAAACGATGAAGTTGCTCCGGTTCTTCTACCACTTGGATGCCTTTACCACCTCCTCCGTGAACAGCTTTTAGAAGAACAGGATAACCAATTTGTTCGGAAATTTCGGCAGCCGTTTCACTGTTGGCAACAATCCCATGGCTTCCAGGCACTACAGGGACATCAATGCTCATGGTCGTATTTATAGCGTTCGATTTATTTCCCATTGTCTCCATCGAAACCACGGGAGGTCCGATAAAATTGATTCCCTTTTGTCTCACCAAATAAGCAAAATTTGGATCTTCAGACAAAAATCCTATTCCTGGGTGGAGTGAATCAACTCTCTCTGACTCTGCAATGCTGAGAACGGAGAGAGCATTTAAGTAACTTTCGTCTGAAGTATTACCACCAATACAAATTAAAGAGTGTTTTGGATCACCGCGAACTAAATCCGCAGCCAATGACTCCATGTCAGGATCCGATTGAATTAAAACAACATTCTTTCCTAGCTCAATTGATCTAGAAACAAGATTTACTGCAGTACAACCTCTTGCATGTATAAGAGTTTTTGTAATTGGACGATAAAGATCTTGTTCTTTTGGGACATTTTTAACAATTAACGGACTCTGAGCTGAAAAGGTGCCCGCCATAACTCTATCCACTACCTGCTCCACACTCTCAGTTGGTAACGGTATATCCGGATCTATCTTTTTCAGATCAGTGTCATGAGATTCGCTAAATGGATGTTCTACAAGGCCTGCCATCGAGCCTTTTGTAAGAGAAAGATAATTACTAAGTAAACAATTATAAGGCAAGTTTCTCTCCACTACCGCCTGCCCCGCGAATGGCATTCTTGATCCAGTTATATAATATGTTTGAACCAAGGGGTGTGTTACAAAACTTGCTTGAGCGCCACCGGTGCAATGACCAAAACCAAACATAATTATCGGCAGATCATTTTCTCGAACAAATCGAGTAATCCGATCATTCAAAACAGCCATGGTAAAGAGAGCGGCCGCTCCTTCTTTTGTCTGCATACCACCAGAAGAGATAAAACTTATGAGAGGTAATTTTCGAGCTGCACATTCGACCAGCAAATTGCAAAAGCGCGCGCAATCTGAATTGTCTATGCTGCCCGCTTGAAAAGCGACGTTCGATAAAACTAAACCCGCTTTATAACAACCATTTTCAGTAACAAAGTCCCCGATTCCCGTTATTAATCCATGGGGCTTTACACCAGCTTTAAGTGCGGACTCTATACTTGGACGAAATGTTGGAAACGAACATGGATTAGAAGACATCAACGTTTCATTCATTTCCTCAAAATTTTGAACAAATCTCTGGAGAATAGTTTCGGAAGACATTTTTTTAGATCGATTTTCTAGGTTGAGCATCTCATTAAAAAGGAGATCTCTGTATGCGATTGTTAATCGATTCCAAAAATCTTTTCTGCGACCGATTCTCATAGGTTCGATTCGACCCTCAAATTTTTTGCCCGACTCCAATGAAGAGTAATAATCGGGCAGAATTTTCTCGAAGAAAAAAGTTACAACCACAAAAAGCGTATCTGATTTATCCTTGTGAACAACTCTTATCCATTCTTCTACCGATTTCAGAAAAAGACTGCTTCCTGAATAAGAGGACAATTCTTGAACCCATTTAGAAAACGACTCACCAACTTCCGACTGCGACATTTCTCTGAACGCACCCATCTCCAAAGACTCTGTAATCGACTTTTTTAACAAATCCTCCACGAAAGTATGCGGGATTCTTCTAGATTCATTGGCCTCCTTGGCCATTGATACCAGATTAGAGATCATATTCTCATATGCCCTATCTAAAAGTATGAGATTCCTGCACGTTTCTATAAAAGTTTGGCGAACATCGACATCAGATATGATCTCTATTACATCCGCGTCTTGTGATAATTCCTTTTCTTCCAAAACTTCGTTATTTTGAATATGCGACCATAGAGTGTTCTCTAACACCTTACGATTAACTTCCAGGCTAGAAACGTTACTATCTTCTCCTAACTTTACTATTGAAGGAGAGAGACCAATTTCAGAGAAAAGATCAGGAAGATAAAGAGACGGACCTTCTATTATTAAATTTAATTCGGGCACCAACATTTGCTTGAGCGCAGTTTCACTTTTTTCTTCAACATAAACAAAATCAAAGAGTTTTTTTCCTTCAAAGCTAAAATACTGTTTTAGTTTTCGACGCCAAGGATCATTTGCCTTTGACAATGCTTTCAAAAGCCCCTTTACATCTTTTATATCTTTACCGTGCAAAAAAAACTTTTTTGACTCAGAATTTTGAAGATACTGTATTAAAGCGCTTAAGTTATCCTCAGCTCCAGACTTCCATCGATTATACAGATGCAGTCCGCAGACAAGGCACAGCTCTCTAAGCGAAGCAGAAAAATTTGCTTGAGGCTCTCCAAAAATAAATTGCGCTAAACGTCCACGTTCCTCACTCAACCCTTTCCTTTTGTCTAAAAAATTCTTCCACGCCTTATTTAAAGATTCTTCATACAAAACACGGTCAGGGTCTTGCAACCAACCAAAAAAAGCTGCCCGCCTTTCCCTATGAGTTCTCTCAGCTAACTCTCCTTCGGGAATCTCAGCGTCTACCAGCCGACCATATTGCGTTACAGTAGTGCTCTTTATTCGACGACGAAGACCTAGGTAGCGAAGATAACGAAAAGTAACGCCAAATATATTAGGGTATTCAGTAGGCGTGGAGCGGAGTTTAAGAGATGAATTTGCGTTAATTGCAGACCGGGATTCGGAAGGATTATAAAATCTTTCTATGTTCATCCGATAATGATCGAGGACCTCAGGGTGTTCGGAGACAAATTCCTTCGCACTATCCTCAATGGATAAAACTCCGTAAAAAATAGCGTTGATGAGGTTTTTTGTGTTTTGTGATTCGCCTGGATCAAAATCTATTATTCCATCTATATTACCCTGTTTATATAGTTCAAATGAGGAGACACCAACAGATTTGGCGCATTCTTGCCAGGACAAGTTATATCTTCTAACGAGATTAGCAAGGCCCTTTGGATGAATTGTATTAAAGACCCCAGTTCTTAGCGAGAATAGGAGATTGCTTGCAGCTAAGGGAATGGCTCCACCCGAATACCCCTGACCAATAATTATTCCTAGAGTCGGGACATCTACATTACAAAGCTCTGCTATCAGCCTTGAAATAGAATGAGCTTGATTTCCCGCATTCGCTTCCTCATAGGAATCGGCGCCAGGGGTGTCCATCATTGTGACGATAGGGACCGATTTTTTCGCGTAGTTGTCAGCGATATCCGCCGCTTTGGCATGATGTGCGGGACCCCAAACACCGGAGTTATATTCCCGATTTTGAGTGATGAAACCGAAAACACGTTGTTGATCATTGTGTTTAAACAAAACCTCAGCGCAGTAAAGTGGGCCCTCTTCAACCTCGTTGAAGATCTGAAAATCTAGCGCTTTAATGATCTGTTTACTGCCCTCGCGTTTTGAATCTTCTGTAGGCGCAACTGTTGAAGCAATATACTCGTCTACCTCCATGCCTCTCAGACCATCTACGGCGCTGTCGATTTGAGATTCCGTCAGAAGCCCTTTTACAATCGACGCAGGCTCTTTTCGAGGAAAGAGTGAAAAGTCCTGAGAAAGCTCCTCGGCCTTTAAATAAAGTTGATCGACTGAAGAAATATCCGGTTGCATGAATCCGTCCTAATAAATTCTATTTCACTAAAATCTGGCATGTACCCCCTCCTTACTGCAGAATTTGCGGAGCAAGGACAATATAAATTAATCTAGTTCAGATCAATCCGAGTACATGTAGCGAATCAGAGATTCGGCCACACAAACAGGCTTGTTGCCGCCTTCTATCTCAATGGTTACCTCTCTTTTCACCTGAACAGTATTGTCCCCCTTAAGTTCCGCTGATAAAAACTTGTGAGCAGCTCTGACTCTGGAATTTACGGGCACCGGGGCAGGGAAGCGAACTTTATCTAATCCGTAATTAACACCCATAAAAACCCCTTCAAGAGCTTCAGGTTTAAGTGGCTTCACCGACTCGCCTAAATGAACAATTAGAGATAGAGTTAAAAAGCCATGAGCTATGGTTACCTTGTACGGCGAAAGTTGAGCCGACTTTTCAGGATCAATGTGGATGAATTGATGATCAAGCGTCGCATCCGCAAACATGTTTATTCGATCTTGATCGATTTCTAACCAATCTCCCACGCCTTCCTCTTGTCCTTCAACAGATTTGTATATCGCTAGCGCATTTTTCGCTTTCTCTGACATTTTTGTTACCCCTAATTAGATAGCTTTCTATTTCTCTTTTTCTCAAGTATTGAGTTAGATCCTTTTCTACCTCTCAGAATGGGAAAAGACTCAAATATTTGCGATTTGCTATGTTTTTATAGAATCTAACTGCGATTCCGCTTTTCATAGATTATAATGGTGAGTTTAAACCACAAGCAAACTGCGGGGAAATCAAATGAATGAAACAGTCTACATTGTAAACGGTGCCAGAACACCAATGGGAGGATTACAAGGCTGTTTTTCAAGTATATCTGCGGTCGAACTCGGCTCAGCTGCTATCGAGGAAACACTTAACCGCAGTTGTATAGAAAAAAAAGAAGTTCAAGAAGTGATTATGGGTTGTGTTCTGCCCGGAGGATTGAGGCAAGGACCAGCGAGGCAAGCCGCGATCCAAGCGGGGATTCCTGTTGAAACGGGGGCTAGCACAATCAACAAGCTATGCGGATCCGGAATGAAAGCAACAATGCTCGCTTTCGATTCCATCAAGGCGGGTTCAAACCGGCTAGTTATAGCAGGCGGTATGGAAAGCATGTCAAATGCGCCCTACTTGTTACCTAAAGCTCGTCAAGGCCTGAGGATGGGTCACGGTGAAATCCAAGATTCAATGTTTACCGATGGTCTCGAAGACGCAAGCAGTGGCAGATTAATGGGCTCTTTTGCCCAAGAAGTAGCTGACGAATATCAGCTTACCAGAGAATCTATGGACGAATTTGCGATAACTTCATTGAGCAAGGCTAAAGCTGCTATCGAAAATCAATCTCTGGCTCCAGAAATAGTTCCGATAACTGTCAAAACTCGACAAGGACAAAAAGTCATTAACGAAGATGAGCAGCCGGGTAATGCTCAAATAGACAAAATTCCGAAACTAAAGCCGGCATTTAAAGATGGTGGCACCGTTACAGCGGCTAACTCTAGTTCTATTTCAGATGGAGCTTCAGCGATGCTTTTAGCCAGTGAAACCGCGGTCAAGACTTTTAGTCTAAACCCGATGGCTAAAATTTGTGCGCATAGCACAAACTCCATGGAACCGTCGAAATTCACGCTTGCACCCATAGGAGCAATTGAAAATATTCTTGAAATCACAGGATGGGATAAATCCGAAGTAGATTTATTTGAAATCAATGAAGCCTTCGCAATGGTGACAATGCTAGCCACCAAGGAGCTAGACTTAGATCCTAGTAAAGTCAACATCCATGGTGGAGCCTGCGCGCAGGGCCATCCGATAGGCTCAACAGGGTCAAGAATAATTATATCCTTGATGTATGCTTTGAAGAAAACCGGGGGTAAAAAGGGCATAGCAGCTCTTTGCATTGGAGGAGGCGAAGCGACGGCAGTTGCTTTAGAGCTTGTCTAGCGACAAATTGGTTTTAAAAAAGTACAATCAAGAAGTTAATGCAAATCTAGGAGTAATTATTGTCTCGCCTGCCGGTCATAGTGAGCTTCGGAGGGATCAACCCTGCGGGGAGAAGCTCGCTCCATCATGGCTACCGCCGACTGGTCATTGAAAAGATCGGCGCCGTAGAGAGAAACAAAACCATTTCATCTCTTCGAGCGCTAATGAATAAATCTGGCGAAGATAGCTGCACCAGTCAATGGATCCTCCACCATAGCCTTATCAGAAAAATAGAAGATAACCTTTTTAACACCGAGGCGATTCCAGTAAATAAAAGAACCGTATTTTCTTCAGCACTAGGAGAAAATACGAGCTTTATTGTCAAAAACAATCAACTCCCAACAACATTACCCTCAAATTGGAAAGTAGAAAAACAAGATGATGGGCTTTTTAAAGTGGAAGTGGATGGTGAACTCAGTGTTCTACTGCCTGATACAATTTCTTCGAAAGTCTGCTCAGCCGGTCAATTGCCAACCGGTTTTGATCCAGCAAACCTCTATCAATCTCGAAACCATCCCCGAGGACTTCAGTTAACAGTTTTCGCCGCCTCTGATGCAGTTTCATCATTAGGAATAAATTGGGAGCAAGTCAAAAATCGTGTGCCTCCTGATCAAATATCTGTATACGCAAGCAGTGCTATGGGGCAACTCGACTCAAATGGTTCGGGAGGATTATTGCAGGCCGCATTGCAGGGGAGAAGAACAACCTCAAAAAACCTCCCACTCGGACTCGCAGAAATGACCGCGGATTTCGTTAATGCTTATGTCTTGGGGAACGTTGGCACAACGGGGGCGAATATCGGTGCTTGTGCAACTTTTTTGTATAATTTAAGACAAGGGATAAATGACATAAAGTCAGGCAAGTATAAAGTCGCCATCGTTGGCGCGAGCGAAGCACCGTTGACCCCAGAAGTCATCGAAGGATATAGAAAAATGGGGGCCCTAGCAGAAGACGATGCGCTTGCAAAAATAGATAAGATCGAGACAAAAAACGTCAATCATCGGCTTGCTTGCAGACCTTTCGGAGAAAATTGCGGGTTTACTCTATCGGAAGGATCGCAGTTTATAATTCTTTTTGACGACGAGCTAGCTCTAGAACTAGGCGCTGAGATCTATGGTTCGGTTGCAGATGTTTTCGTAAATGCTGATGGCTTCAAAAAATCTATACCTGGTCCGGGCGTTGGGAACTATCTAACGGTAGGAAAAGCTATGGGACTCATTCGCTCTATTCTTGGTGAGGAATCTCTCCGAAATCGATCGTATATGCAAGCACACGGGACAAGTACACCCCAAAATAGGGTTACTGAATCACACATATTTAACGAATTGGCTAAAGCTTTCGCTATCAAAGAATGGCCCGTTACCGCGATCAAAGCATATATAGGACATTCCTTAGCTTGCGCTTCAGCAGATCAATTGATTGCATCTCTTGGGGTCTGGGAGCAAGGAATAATCCCAGGGATCACCACAACCCAGAGTGTTGCCGAAGATGTGTTTGACGAGAACTTGAAATTCCTCCTAGATCATCGAGAAATCTCTGAAGGAGAAATAGATTCCGTCTTCATAAATTCCAAAGGATTTGGAGGAAACAACGCTACTGCAGCTGTTTTATCTCCTGCAATCACAAAAAAAATGATGCTAAAGAAACATGGAGAGAGTGCTTTTAAAAAATACCGTAAACAGAACCAGATTGTTCAAGAAAATATTCAAGAGTACGATAAGAAAATGACTGCAGGAACGATGCTACCTATTTACCGGTTTGGAGAAGGCGTTGTTGATGGAAAAGATTTGAAAATTACTAATGAACTTATATCTATTCCTAGCATTAAATCAGGGGTTTCGCTTCGAATTCAAAACCCATTCCCCGACATGACCGATTAATACTGACAATTATTGTATTTCCCTCGTGTTACGAAATTCTATGTCTGGCCAGCGTTCCTCAGTAAGGGACATATTAACTCGCGTTGGAGCCAAATAGGCAAGGAAACCGCCTCCATCCAGAGCGAGATTTGCCTCCGCTTTTTTTCTGAACTCGCTCAAATGTTTCTCGTCTTCGCAATGTATCCATCGAGCTGCCGCAACCGTTACTGGTTCATAAGTGCAATCCACCCCATATTCGTCTTTAAGCCTAAAAGCGACGACGTCGAATTGAAGAACTCCTATCGCACCTAAAATTAAGTCATTACCCGATAGGGGCATAAAAATTTGAGTTGCTCCTTCTTCTGATAACTGACTAAGCCCTTGTCGAAGCTGTTTGCTCCTTAAAGGATCCTTGAGAGAAACGCGTCGATAAAGCTCAGGGGCAAAATGAGGGATTCCATGATACCTTAGATCCTTCCCTTCTGTGAACGTATCACCTATTTGAATTTTCCCATGGTTATGTAATCCAATGATGTCTCCAGAATATGCGTTTTCAGCTGCTTCTCTATCGCCTGCTAAAAACGTAACAGCATCACTTACTCGCATATTCTTTCCAGTACGCACGTGCCTCATTTTCATCCCTTGAGAATAAACACCGGAACAAATGCGCATAAAAGCAATTCTGTCTCGATGCTTTGGATCCATGTTAGCTTGTATCTTGAACACAAAACCCGAAAAATCCTGATCTCTGGAATCGATCGGACCAACCTGAGTTTGTCGAGGTTGAGGAGAGGGAGCAAACTTTACAAAATCATCTAAAAGTTCGCGAACACCAAAATTTCGAAGAGCGGTACCAAAATACACCGGTGTTAGATTGCCCCTCAAATATTCTTCTGTATCAAACGGAGCTGAAGCACCTCGAACCAATTCTATTTGGTCCATAAAGATAGTCCGTTCTTCCGCTAAAAAATTTTGCGCCTCGCCCGAGCCCAATCCAAGAATCTCGGTCTCTTCTGCTAAGCGAAAAGCCTTTTTCGAATCAAAAATGTGTATCTTATCTTCTCGAAGATTAAACAAGCCTTTTAACCTGCCAGCCATGCCTATTGGCCAATTCATTGGAGCACAAGAAATACCCAAGACAGATTCAATTTCATCCAATAACTCAATAGGATCTCTTATCTCTCTATCCACTTTATTTACGAATGTAAATATGGGAGTTTTTCTTAACCTACATACATCCATTAATTTTATTGTTCTGTCTTCTACACCTTTTGAGCCATCAATTACCATTAACACCGAATCAACCGCCGTGAGGGTGCGATAAGTATCCTCAGAGAAATCCTCGTGCCCAGGGGTATCCAATAGATTTACTACTAGACCTCGATAAGGGAATTGCATCACGGATGTGGTTACAGAGATACCTCGTTGCTTCTCTAATTCCATCCAGTCTGACGCAGCATAGCGCCCAGTTTTCTTTCCTTTGACCGTTCCAGCTAACTGGATGGCTTTTCCGAGAAGAAGCAGCTTCTCTGTCACCGTTGTCTTGCCCGCATCGGGGTGAGATATAATGGCAAATGTTTTTCGCTTTTCGATTTCGTCTTGGGTCATCATAGTAGGTGAGTAAGTTTTCTATTGCTGTGGATTATAGCAATTCCTTGCCAAACACGAGCGCATCTTCTCTACTAATCGCGCCAGGATAATAACCCGATCTTCGTCCTATCTCATTGAAACCAGCACTTTCGTAAAGGTATACAGC
>CAJWLI010000048.1 GCA_913043075.1 uncultured Gammaproteobacteria bacterium | reverse complement strand
ATTGATTCTTTGGAGCTCTAAAATTTTTTGTTTTAATCCTTGATCTATTGATGTCTCTAGTTCTTTCAAAGATAGTGACTCGAGCTCTTTCACAGTGGATAACAGCTCAGACATTTCCCTTTTCCTTTGTGATTTGCTCGGCCTTTCATATTCTTCGTTTCTTTGATCCATAGGGAAAGACGCTCCTTTCAGACTAAGTTCGCAAGATTTAGGCTTTTGTTTTTACAAAAAATTAATAGGATCGAACGGAATTACAAGTTTAATCATCTGTGACTAGTTCTCGATGTCTGAGCTGAACATTGTCATACTTTTCTTTAAAACTCTTAAACAAGACACTAGAAACGAGAACCGAACGATGCTGACCACCTGTGCAGCCTACCGCCACAGTCAAATAACTTCTGCTTGCATCCAAAAATCTCGGAATCCAACAATCAAGAAAATTTGAAATATCCTCACACATCTCGTTAAAAAAAGGCTGTTTCTTTAAATATGCTTCGACCTCTCGATCAAGACCTGAAAGCTCACGAAGATTGCTCTCCCAGTGAGGATTAGGGAGACAACGAACGTCAAAAACTAGATCCGCATCTAAAGGAACCCCTCTTTTATAAGCAAAAGACTGGAAAGAGAGAGCAAAAGTATCATTACCCTCCCTGACTTTTGCTTTGATTGAGTTTCTGAGGTCGTGAACAGTCAAGTTCGTTGTATCTATAGTGAGAGCGGCCAACTCAGATATCGGATCAAGTAAAGAACTTTCTAAATCTAGAGCTTCCTTAAGGTCTCTCTCTTTATTGGATAGAGGATGTTTGCGTCTCGTTTCGCTAAATCTTTTTACTAAGGTTTCGCTGGTCGAATCTAAAAAGATGATCAATGGAGATAACCTGTTTTTTTTCAACTGATGCCAAAAAGAGGGAAACAATGCTAGATCTTTCGATATATTCCTCGCATCTATGCTCACCGCAGCTTTTTCTATTTTCGCGTCTTCGTTCAATTTTTTTATAAGGGGAGTAAGCAGGGTGACTGGCAGGTTGTCTATGCAGTAATATCCAGAATCTTCGAGGACATTCAGCGAAGTGCTTTTTCCTGATCCGGATCTCCCGCTTATGATTATCAAAGACAACATTTTCGTATTCGCTCGCTTGTGCAAAACCTAAAAGTAGAGATCCTTAAGTTTATCCCTAATGCCGTCCAACTAACCATTATAATTTGAAAATGTTGACTTCCTCTTCTCTGTTTCCCTTTCTGATCGAAAAAAAGCGAATTGAAGGACATAGATATTTCATCAAAAATATTGACAGGTTAGAGTGAGACGATCTTCTAGATGAGTTGTTTTCTCTCGTTTGATGGAGGTATTTGGAGGATGTCTCGATACTTGGCAATCGTTCTTCTTGCTACCGTTATGTTTTTTTGAGCAAGTAGGCTGCAGAGCTTGCTGTCGCTTAGAGGTTTCTGTGGGTTTTCATCTGCCACCAGTTGCTTGATTACCTCCTTTATCGCTGTAGATGAAACATCTCCTCCTAAATTATTGGTAACATGAGAAGAGAAGAAATACTTTAATTCAAAAACTCCTTTAGGTGTAAGCATATACTTTTGCGTGGTCACTCTACTAACTGTTGACTCATGTAGATCAACTTCCTTTGAAATATCATGCAGAACAAGTGGTTTCATTGCGCTGGGGCCATGCTCGAGAAAATCTGTTTGGCGCTCTACAATCTTTTTTGCAACTTTCAAAAGAGTATCGTTTCGTTGTTGGAGCGATTTTATAAACCAACGTGCTTCTTGCAAATGACTTTTCATTTGCGAGACGTCTTTCGATGTCTTTTCTTTTGTTATAAGCGCGGCGTATTTACTGTTTACCTGAATTCGAGGTGTCGCCTTTGAGTTCAGTTCTACTCTCCAGGCCGAATTTTTTTTGACTACTAAAACGTCCGGTTCAACATACTCTACTTTACCTAGGTTTAATTTGCTCGCAGGTCTTGGGTTAAGCGTTTTGATCAGCGCTATGGCCGTTTTCAAATCGTCATCGCTCGCTCTCAGCTTTTTTGCGAGACGGGTATAGTCTCTGCTGCCTAATAAGGGAAGATAGTTCTCCACCAAACTTTTTGCCACTTTCAAGCATGGAGTTTCGGTCGGCAAGTCGCACAGTTGAAGGAACAAATATTCTTTTAGGTCCCTTGAGCCCATTCCTATCGGATCAAGTTGTTGAATCAGGTGGAGGACTGCCTCGATCTCCTCGATTTCAATATTCCAATCTTGAGGAAATATCTCTACTAATTCCTCTAAGGTTGTTGACAGCATTCCATCATCGTTGGTTGCATCTATCAGGGAAATAGCGATGAATCTGTCTTGTTCGGTTATGTTCAATAAATTTATCTGTTCAAGCATGTGCGATTGAATCGTCTCCGTGGTGGAATTCAGAGTTTCTAAATAGTTCTCATCTTCATTTGTGAGAGATCTGGTGCTTGCGCCGCTATTTTCTGAATAATAATCATCCCAAGTCGTGTCTATGGGGAAATCCTCTGGGAGATTTTCCGAGGAAACGTCGTCGCTAGTATCTTTTTCGTTGAATTCCTCTAGATTGTCCTTGCTTAGAGAAGCGTCAGCTTCATTAGCCGAGATTTGCTCTGATTCGTCAGGTAATGGACCAGCGCTATCCTCCTCTGATTCTGTGCTTTCTAGCATGAAATTGGAGTCAAGTGCCTCTTGAATTTCAAGCTCTAATTCCCCGCTCGAGAGCTGAAGGAGACGAATAGCCTGCTGCAGCTGCGGGGTCATTCGGAGCTGTTGCCCAAGTCTTAGAGATAACGAAGGTTTTAAAGCCAATTTTGCTTACATCCTAAAATTACTTCCTAGGTATACTTTTTGCACTTCCTTATCTTCTAGTATAGCGCTTGGCTCGCCTTGAGCAATTATCTTTCCTTCGTTTACAATGTAGGCTTTATCGCAAATGTCTAAAGTTTCTCTTACATTATGGTCTGTTATAAGCATTCCTATTCTCCTCTCCGCTAGGGATGCTATTATTTGTTTTATTTCTTCAACTGAGATGGGGTCTACGCCCGCGAAAGGCTCGTCAAGCAGAATAAATTTTGGATCGTTAGCCAGAGCCCTGGCAATTTCGACTCGTCGCCTCTCGCCACCTGATAGAGAGGCCCCAAGATTTTTTTTTACCCTTTCTAATTTAAAATCTTCGATTAGCTGCTGTGCCTTTTTATTTGCTCCCTTTTTTTTTAGGTCCGTTCTTCGTTCAACGACTGAAAGAATGTTCTCTAAAGTGCTGAGTTTTCTAAAAATCGAGGGTTCTTGTGGTAAATACCCGATTCCAATTCTTCCTCTTGAATGAACGGGTAGATTCGAAATATTTTGGTTGTCTAAGAGAATTTCTCCATGATCTTGTCTTATCGAGCCCATAATCATGTAAAAGCAGGTTGTCTTCCCAGCACCATTCGGACCAAGCAACCCGACTACCTCGCCACTACAAACAGTTAGGGATATATCTTTGACGGCTGAGGTCTCCCCATAATTTTTTGCTAAATTTTTTGCTCTGATGATAGCCATTTTCAGTCGCTTTCTTTAGGAGAAATAGTCATGTTGACTCTTTCTTGTGACGAGCCCGATTCGAGGTTCACTAATCCTTTGGCTATATCATAGAAAAGCACTTCACCTGAAAAAACATCTTTTCTCTGCTCCAATTTTGCTTGCCCATTCAATAGTAATCGACTCTCTTGCACCAGATAGTTTATTTTTTTTGCCTCCGCGAATATTTCCTCTCCCTCGTTGCTGAGCGTTTGCTTGAATTTAGCTAAATTTTTCGCCTCTCTATCGCTACGTGCTCGGACCTCAAGAATTGTTCTGTCTTGGCTCTTTATCTCAACAATTTCCGCATTTATTTGAAGTGTTCCTTGCACAATTATGACGTTTCCTTCATAAACAGATAACCCTTCTTTATCTGTAATTACTGCTTTATCTGCTTGGATCCTTATCGGTTGCCTCTGATCGGATTCCAGACTATTTCCCTGTAAGGGAAATAGTAAGCCAAAAAAAAGATACTTTAACACTCGATCCTCAGTAATTAGCTTGTGTAACATCATTGAAGTAAAATAGTAGAAACGCGGGTTCCGCCTGATGATAAAAACTTGTAACTGCCGTCGTTTAAAAAGGCTTGCAAGCCCACTGACGATGTTCTTCCGATTTCATTGTCAATGAACACTGGGCTAGAAGTCTCCAGATAATTTCTACTTGGGTAAACGACCAGCCTCTCAGTGTTAAGGCTAGTAAACTTGCCTTTCATATTCAACTTTGCGGCAGTCACACTGTCCCAAAATTCAACAAGCTCTTGGTCTTCTTTCATGTTTGATTTGATTCTCCCTTTTTTTGCTTTAATCTTCCAGGAAAAATCTTCCTGGCTATTTGCTAAAGTCAGAGCCGGTTCCGTTAGATAAGTCTCGCCCGTGCTTTGCAGATGGACAAACTGCTTTGCAGTAAGATTTTGTAACCATTTGCCTTGGTTGTCGTAGGTCTTTAAGTTAGCGTTGCTCATATAGAAATTGGAAGATGACTCCTTTTTTCTATCTACAATTGATGGGCTCTCCGCCGAAAAGTGCGCGCCCAGAGATATTAAAGCTAGCAGCCCAGCTGCGACAAGAAATTTTCTGATATTAGAACCCCAGTTTTTTGATATTCAATTTTGAGTATGCCATGTAAAAGAAGTATTGTTGACTTCTTTTCTTTTTACTATGAAACGGAGCTAATTAGAAAAACCTTTATCTTCGCTTTGGTTAAGTCCTTGATAAACTGTATACCAATCTTTTGATTTCAAAAGTTGGGAGGAAAAAATGACAAGAAATTCGATTGTCTTCGATAATGTCTCTTACAATTTTGGCAAAAAAGAGATTTTTAAGAATCTTTCTTTTGAAGTGCCGGCAGGCCAGACCGTAGGAATCATGGGGCCAAGTGGTACTGGGAAAACGACCTTGCTTCGGCTTATGGGAGGGCAGATTCAACCTGATACCGGAACGGTTTTTGTCGAGGGCAAGGATTTAAAGAAAATAAAGAGAACCGAATTGTTCGAGCTTAGAAAATGTTTAGGAATGTTGTTTCAAAGCGGAGCCTTATTTTCGGATTTAACGGTTTTTGAAAATGTTGCTTTCCCATTAAAAGAGCACACTAGGTTAAATGGGGAAATGATTAGATATCTCGTCTTGATAAAATTAAACTCTGTCGGATTAAGGGGTGCGGCGCATCTCTTCCCTAGAGAATTATCGGGTGGTATGCAACGCAGAGTAGCGTTAGCAAGAGCAATGGCCTTAGATCCGAAGCTTATTATGTATGATGAACCTTTTACAGGTTTAGATCCTATTGCTTTGGGCGTCATTTCAAACTTGATTAAGGATGTTGGTTCAGTGTATGAATGCACAAACGTAATCGTTTCACACGATATTGAAGAAACTGCAAGGATTTCTAATCTTCTTTATGTGTTATCGGAAGGCGAGATAATAGGGCAAGGCTCCCCGCAAGACCTAAAAAAAGACGACTCTCCAAGATTGAGGCAATTTCTAAACGGACTTCCAGATGGGCCAGTTCCTTTTCATTACCCTGCGCCGGAATATATGGATAGCCTGATCGGAGTGAAAAACACCAAGAGAACCATAATTAAGAGGGACGATTAATTGTTTGTCCATGCTTTAAAGCAGATCGGAAGGTTTAGCTTTGAAATATTATCTTCCATGGGTCGCGCGTTAAGACTGCTTTCGTCTGCTCTGATTAGAAGACCAGATCATCGGAATATCCCACTTATCATTGGTCAAGTTTATCAGCTGGGAGTGTTATCAATTTTGATCATCGTTTGTTCCGGTTTTGCTATCGGTGCAGTGCTGGCTCTTCAGGGATATACCCAACTTGTTAGAGTGGGGTCTGAATCCGCATTGGGTTTAGGCGTCGCTCTTGTTTTAGTTATGGAGATAGGTCCGGTAGTTTCTGCGCTTCTGTTTGCAGGGCGGGCAGGGTCCGCGGTTACTGCAGAAATAGGTCTGATGAAAGCAACTGAGCAACTAGCAAGTATGGAAATGATTGGAGTAGATCCTATTGCGCGTATCATTGCGCCTCGGTTTTGGGGAGGTTTTATCGTTTTACCTCTATTGGCTTTGATGTTTAGTGTTGTTGGGGTTTGGGCCGGCTCTCTTGTTGCCGTGGACTGGCTGGGAGTTTACAGTGGATCCTTTTGGTCTGTTATGGAACAGGGTGTAGATTTTTTTGACCATGTTATGAAAGGAATTATCAAATCTATAGTATTTGGTTTCGTAGTGATCTGGATATCCCTTTATCAAGGTTATGATTCTCTCCCAACGAGCGAGGGATTATCGACAGCAACCACAAACACCGTGGTGTTTTCTAGCGTCTGGATTTTAGTCTTAGATTTTTTTCTCACTTTAATGATGTTTGAACTATAGGAGTGGCATGTGCAGTCATTGAAAATTGAGGTTCTAGTTGGCGTTTTTTTGCTTATTTCGCTTTTATGTTTAGGGTTTTTAGCTGTAAAAGTTAGCGGTTTTAGCTTGGGTAAATCTAATGACCGATACCTTTTATATTCTCATTTTGAACAAGTTGGAGGTTTGACTGTAAGGTCTAAAGTGGCTATCTCTGGAGTAGAAATAGGACAGGTATTAGCAATCGAATATGATCAAGAAACTATGAATGCAAGAGTAACTTTAGAAATTGACTCCTCGATATCCAACATGCCTAGCGATTCTACCGCATCAATACTCACGGAGGGTCTTTTAGGATCAAAATACATAAGCATCAGTTTAGGCGCGGAGGATCAGACTTTGTCTGAAGGGGACGAGATCTTTGATACCCAATCAGCAGTTATTCTCGAAGAATTGATAGGAAAATTTCTCATAGAGCAATTTTAAGATGAAAACACATAAGGCAGTCTTATTCTTAGTATTTCTCTCCGCCCAAGCTTTTCAGCCTTTACCGGCCGAACCCAAAATTTCGCCAGCGAATGCCGTTAGGCTCGCGACAGAGCAACTATTTGAAGTTGCGAAAAAAAATGAAGTCCTTCTTGTTACAAATCCTGAAAAGTTTCATGAGATAGTTACAAAAAATCTTGAAACGAATACTGACTTTGAAGGGTTTGCTAAGGGAGTTATGGCAAAGTACTATCGTTTGGCGACCGATGATCAAAGGGCTAGCTTTTCAAAAAAATTTAAGCTGTCCCTAGCGCGAACTTATAGCAAGGCTCTTCTCGAGTTTGACAGCGACAGTGTTGCGGTCAAATCTGCTGAGATTGAAAAAACCAACCGGGCCAAAGTGCTCGTGGAAGTTAAATCTTCCTCCGGTAGTACATATCCGATTATATATTCTCTCAGATTGATTGAGGAACGTTGGTATCTTCGAAATCTTGTAGTCAACGGTATTAACCTAGGGTTGCAATTTCGCTCGCAGTTCAACTCCAGTTTTCGGCTTCATAAGGGAGATCTCGATCGAGTTATAAAAGAATGGAAGGTCTCTGATGAAGATGGTTGATAGACAAGGAGAAAACATCTTTTTGATAGGAGAGGTCAACCTAGACAACCTCTCGGATTTTTGTAGAAGTCTTAAGACTGAATTGAAAGAAAATGATGTGGTTTCGATATCATTCGACTCGCTTGGTTCAAAAGGGTCTGCAATATTGCCCCTGTTGATTTTCATAAGAAGACAAGAGAGGGAGCTGAGTGCCACCGTGACTTTCAAATGTTGTTCTACAAAGGTGCATGAAATGGCTAGGTTAGCAGGATTGAGTGAGGAGTTAGGAGTTTAAATTTTAGGAACATGGTCCAGCATGTTAGTATCTTTTTATCTTTTTGTTTTTAACTTTCGACGCAGAATATGAATATAGAATCTATAGAGGATGAGCTTCGGAGTGCGTTCCCTAACTCTGAAGTTGCCGTATTTAGCGAAGGAAATTTGCTGGAGTTAAATATAAAGGCCGAGCAGTTCAAAAACATTTCTAAAGTGAGGCGACAACAGATGATTTATGCCGTTATCAATCATCGAATCAAAACGGGGGAGGTTCACGCCGTTAGTATAAGTGCGACTAGTCCAGATGAGAGAGAGAAATAAAGCTATGGAGCGTCTTTTAATCGATGGGGGTACGGTGTTGTCCGGTGAATTGAGAGCTTCTGGCGCAAAGAATTCGGCTTTGAAGATGTTTGCAGCAGCCTTATTAGCCGATGAACCAGTGACAATTAGTAATGTGCCTCATCTCAAAGATATCACTACAATGATAGAACTCCTGGTTTCTCTTGGCGTTGAGGTTGTGATAGATGAAAAAATGAATATCGAGATTCACGCCAATACGATCAAAAGGTTTAAAGCGCCATACGAGTTAGTGAAAACCATGCGAGCTTCGTTTAATGTATTGGGCCCGCTCTTAGCTCACTACGGTCAGGCCGAAGTTTCTTTGCCCGGTGGGTGTGCAATTGGATCGCGCCCGGTTGATCAGCACCTCCGAGGACTAGAGGCTTTGGGAGCAAAAATCGACATGTCTGACGGTTATGTCAGAGCATCAGCCCCAAAAGGGTTAAAGGGCGGGAAAATTGTATTTGATTTTAAGACAGTAGGTGGTACTGAGCACCTAATGATGACAGCCTGTTTAGCAGAAGGACAAACAACTTTGGAGAATTGTGCACGTGAACCTGAGATTGTAGATCTAGCAAATTTTTTGAACAAAATGGGCGCAAAGGTTAGTGGCGCTGGTAAAGACATCATAAATATAGTGGGTGTCAAATCTATGGGTAGTTGTTCCCACACGGTGATCCCTGACAGGGTAGAAGCAGGGACCTACTTGATAGCTGCCGCCGCCACAGGTGGAAGTATAAAAATAAAAAACGTCAACCCAGGCCATCTAGAGGCTGTTTTAGATAAATTGCGGGAAGCGGGCGCTTCGATAACAGTTAAAGCTGATTCTATCGAGTTAGATAT
This sequence comes from uncultured Gammaproteobacteria bacterium, assembly GCA_913043075.1. GTDB lineage: Bacteria > Pseudomonadota > Gammaproteobacteria > Pseudomonadales > Azotimanducaceae > UBA9659. The sequence goes on along the minus strand of CAJWLI010000048.1, from coordinate 467 downwards.
GCGTGGAAGTAGGCCCAAGGCGGTGAGTCTTATTACTGCACCGTATCCAGATTATCCCACGGATCTACAAGCACAAATTATGGCAATGAATTGTGTTGCAGAGGGGTCAGGCAGGATTACAGAGACTGTTTTTGAGAATAGATTTATGCATGTGCATGAGATGAGTCGAATGGGAGCTAAAGTTAAACTAGAAGCCAACAACACAAGCGCGATTACTACGGGAGTGCCTTCTCTTCGAGGAGCGCCCGTAATGGCAAATGATTTGCGAGCATCCGTCTCTCTGGTAATAGCCGGTCTTGTCGCAGAAGGACAAACTGTAATTGACCGTATCTATCACATCGATAGAGGGTATGAGCAGGTCGAGGAAAAGCTTCAAAAGCTTGGAGCTCGCATCAAAAGACTAGCGCCTCAAATAAGATGAAGTCAAAGTTGCTCATAGCTCTGTCAAAGGGAAGGTTGCTCCAACA
>CAJWLI010000047.1 GCA_913043075.1 uncultured Gammaproteobacteria bacterium | reverse complement strand
GAAATAGATATGTTTACTCTTTTATGTCATTGGATGACGTGAGCGACGGCAATCAATATCGTTGCATTACGACAATGAATTTAAAAAGTAATAAGGTAGAGATGAAATTCTACGCGAGATAAATTTTGTGCGCCTAACTCACTTCAATCCTTATGAGGATTAACCAGATATTTCTCTCCCGTTGCCTGCTTGGCGTATTTTTTTATAGTTTCGGGCTGCAACATCTCCTCAAAAGAGATTTCTCGCGTGTAGCTAGTCGCAAAAGTTGTTTTTATCTCGTCTGCCACCCGTTGACGCATCTTCTGGAAAGTCTCCATACCAAATTTTCCTATCCAGGGCGTCAACAGCCACCCTCCAAGCCCCCACTGCATCCCAAAAGAACGACTCAAAACGGTCGGAGACTGATCTAGCCCACCATATATATATACTTGTTTATAAGTATCTGAACCGTAGCGACTGTACTCCGTTGTGGTTTTGTTTGCTGCTATTTCCATCGCAGAAAGCATCTGTCCGGCAAGCCTACCTTCATTTCCTCCGCCCGTCGCATCAAACCCAAGCGTCGCGCCGGTTTCAAGAAGCGCATCAACAAGTTTGTTCATAAATTCTGAATCATTGGAGTTGCATATGTGTTTCGCACCAAGAGTCTTGAGGAGGTCCACATGCTCAGATTTCCTGACAATATTAACGAGCGGAATAGAATCAGCTCGGCAAATCTTTACCAACATTTGACCTAGTGCCGAAGCAGCGGCGGTATTGATAAGTGCGGAATGATTTTCCAACTTCATCGTCTCTATGAATCCCAAGGCTGTAAGCGGGTTCACAAATGAGGATGCAGATTGCGTAGTTGTTGTTCCATCATTCATGACTAAGCAACTGGTCCCCCTGACGCTCCGATATTGGGAATACATTGCTCCACCGGCAAGGCCCACCGTCTTTCCTATTAGATGCTTAAATTCAGCGCCAGCATCTTCTACAATTCCACCGCCCTCATTGCCCACTTTCATCGATTTCCCTACCCTAGGTTTCATCTGTTTCATGAGGCCCTCATGGATTTTCATTTTTGCAACAGTGTCATCGCCAGATCCTGAAACACTCAGGGAATCAAGATTGGCTGCAAAACTTATAAGCAAGCCTAAATCTGACGGATTGATCGGAGATGCCTCGACTTTTATTAGAACCTCATCCTCCGAAGGCTTCGGCTTGTCACACTGGACGATCGATATCTCTATGGTGCCCTCTTCCGTGACAGTAGATCTAATCTCCCTTGAGAACTCTTCCATGGTTTCCCTCCCCCGAAATATCTTGTTTTTAGTTCTTTGAACGTTCAGCTTTTTTCGATTCAAAGTCACGCACTTTGTCTCAAATATTGCGCTACCGCTTATTCGCCGCAGCCCGGCCAAACTCGAGACAAAGTTGACCCATATTCGTTTCACCGTCAAACGTTTGCAAACCTAAATTTAATGCGGTTCGCATATTTGTTTGTGCAGTTTTTGTGCGCAGAGTTTCTTGAAAAAGAAAAGCTTCCTCTACTAGTCCATCTTGCCAGGATGTTTCTGAGTTATTAATCGAAGCCTTACATCTAGAGATTGCTTCAATCGGCCAGGATGAAATTCTGTCTGATAAATTTTTTATAAATTCGTCGAGTTTAGACTTAGAATTAAACGCCCTGTTTAAATAACCCCAACTCTCAGCAGTTTTCGCATCCAAATCATCGCAACCTAGACAAACTTCCATTGCTCTCCCCCGACCAATTAACCGAGGGAGACTTTGGGTGCCGGTGCCACCTGGCAGGATCCCCAGCGCAACTTCCATTTGGTTAATAATAGTTTTCTCTAGCAGACCAAACCGCATATCGCAGGAGGCGGCGAATTCATTGCCACCACCGCCTGCCCTGCCTGCAATCTTTGCAATTGTTGCTTTGGGCATGGTCCTTACTCTCTCGCACATCAGATGAAAATCAGAGAGTTTCTCTGATCTTTTGGCTGGCGAATCAGTTGGAAACTCTAATATGGCCTCGACATCAAAATGGGCAATAAAAAAGTCGGGGTTTGCACTTTGAAAAATTATTACTTTTACGGAGTCATCGTGCTCGACCTTTTCGGTAAATTCGACTAAGTCGGAATAAAGCTGCAGAGTCATCACGTTCAGCGGTGGATTGTTAATTGTAACTTCGACAACCGATACCCTCTGAGTAACTTCTAGAGTCTGATAAGCGTAAACCATAGAACAACCTCCTAAAATAAGTTAGAACTCCTTCGTGACCTGAGCATGAATGAATGTCGCTTAAACTTAAATCAATTTTTTTAAGCTTCGAACACTCCTCGGAGACGCCTATCGACTGCTCCAGTTCGCAGCTAGAACACCGAACACCACCATAGCTAAACCAAAAAACATTGCCGCATTAACCGCCTCTGACAGAACAAAAATGCCTGCCAAAGCCGCCACTAGAGGATTAAACCCTATGCTTACCGCAACCTTTGTTGACTCAATGTTACCCAAGGCCCAGTTAAACAAGAAAATAGGAAGCGCTCCTCCGAGAGAGCCCAACAGGATGATAATTAACCAAATATCTGGAGAAGGAATATAAAAGTTGAGCTCGCTGGAACTAATTAAAACCGCGACCATGCCTAGCCAACCCCACAACATAAACCAAGTGGTTGCGAGGAGTTTATTGTATTTTTGAAGGTAAGGTCGGGCGAGCACATTAAAAACAGCGCCCAAGAAAGCCATGCAGAACATGATCAGATTGCCGAAGAAGGTCTCACCCTTACCCTGAAAATCTAGATCGACGACCGACGCGACACCAAAAAAAACTAAAAATGAGCCGAAGAGCTTCATAAGTGTTATTTTTTCTCGCCTTGCGAGGCCAGCGAGAATAATTGTTATTATGGGCATCACAGAAAAAACCAGAGCACCCTGAGCTGCCGTCGTGTATTTCAAAGCAACTGAAAAACCAATAGGAAAAAAACTAAAGAAAAGTATTCCAATCAGGGCCATTGGCAAACGATCAACTCTTTTTATGAATCTGTCGCGAACAAACAGAACTCCAGTCAAGAGACAGATCAAGGCGATACCGTAACGAAGAACACCAAGGGAAACAGGATCATATCCTTGGACCAATAGCCTAGTGTATACAGCGACTAAGCCGCCAATACCCGTTGAAATACAGGCAGCGGTGATTGGCAAATATTTTGGCAAGTGATTCCCTTTCTGAATATGGCATTATATTAGGAATTTAGGCTTAGTGTCTTCAGTAGACCAACGGTAGGGAATTTGACAGGGACAGGTTCTGAAAGCCGCGACGCTAGGTATTTTACAGATTCACAGATAAAAGTAGGGATGTGAAAGGAATGTTCCGATTATTCCAATCTAATAAACTGCGCAATTTAGCGATCGCTTTCTGTAAAAATGAACCAGAAGTAAAAGACCCTTTCAAGAGCTCAACAGTTATCACTCAAAGCTTTGAACTTAGATACTGGTTGCAGCTGCAAATAACCGAGCTCAAAGGAATTTCCTCAAACATTGACTTTCAACTCCCCGCCTCATTTTTGTGGAAGCTTTATAAGTGCTTAACGCCAGAAATCGCCGATCTTGATCGTTCTCCTTACGAAAGAGAAATAATGGTTTGGAGATTAATGAGGATATTAGAAAAAGGCCCATCTTCAAATCAGGACATCGCCGATTATTTGGACCCGGAAAAAAAAAGAAACCTGCGCCTTTACGAACTATCGAATGAGCTCGCCTCACTGTTTGACGAGTATTTGATGTACCGGCCCGATTGGGTTTTAGCCTGGGAGTCAAGCAAGGGTGGCTTTGCCTCTAAAGAGGAAGAATGGCAGGCGTCTATGTGGCAGGAGCTTCGAGAGGATTTGAGAGGCAAATCTAAACTTCACAGGGCAGCTCTTCACAAGCTCGCAATGAACAAAATCAGTCGAGACGCACACTTGCCATGGCCCAAACTCTCGATCTTTGGAATAACCTCGATGCCGCCGATCCAAATAGAGACTTTTCGACGACTCTCCGAGTTCATGGATGTTGACATCTACTTTCTAAATCCATGTCACGAATATTGGGGAGACATCATCTCTGAGGCAGAAAGAGCTCGAAGATCTTTGAAGGCAATCAAAAATAATGCTTCACCAGTTCTTCAGGAAAGTTATTTTGAAACCGGGCAGCCCATACTTGCTTCTCTTGGACAATTGGGGAGAGATTATTTTGAGTTATTAAACGACGTTGAAAATTTGCAAACGTTTGATATCTTCAGCGAGCCAAATCAAAAAACGGACCTTGGCTTCGTTAAGAACCAAATCTTTAATCTCAGTTATAGTGAAGAGAATGTTTTCTCGGAAAAGCATAGCCGAGAAACTGTGAGGTCAGATCAGTCAATACAAATTCATTCTTGTCACAGCAGAACAAGAGAGATAGAGGTTTTAAAAGATCAGATATTCAGAGCCCTCAATAAAACTGAGGCTTTGCAACCGAAAGATATTCTCGTCGCTGCTCCAGACATACAACTTTACGCAGCAATCATAAAGGCAAACTTCAAAAACGAAATACCGTTTTCAATCAATAGTTCCGCTCTCAAAGAGAATTCATCTTTTTTCAACAGTGTTATAAAACTTCTGTCTCTGCCCGATAGCCGTATTACAGGCCAGGAAATAATCGAATTCCTTGAGGTACCGTCGATTGCCAGAGCACACGCAATCAACTCTGATGATTTGGAGAAACTTGCAATCTGGATCAGTGATTCTGGAATTCGATGGGAACTAGACGGGGAATCCAAGAGTAAAAACTGGGACCTCCCCCCTGATGATCGGAATACTTGGAGATTTGGTCTAGACAGGTTACTTATGGGCGTCGTTATGGGAGAGAATCATGGCCCATGGCAAGAAATACAACCAATGGAAATACCCCTCGAAGATGCTCCGCTGTTGGAGTCTTTATGCCGATTCATGGATCATCTAGATGAGTTTAGGAAAGAAATAAATAACCAATACCCCATCGAAAGATGGCTTGAAATAATACAAGAGCTGCTGGTGAAGTTTTTCGATCCGAAGGAAACTGAAGTCATGCTTGAGAGGCAACTCCGCGCGGCATTAGAGGATTTGAGGCTCGAGACATCAGTAGCTGAGTTCAAGGATGAAATCTCAAGAGAAACCTTTCTCCGAGCCCTAAAAAACAAGCTCGAAGATCAGATTTCAATCAGTCGATCCACTTCGGGAGGAATAACATTTTCCAACCTTCTGCCAATGCGAGGAATACCTTATCGGATGATCTGCATACTTGGACTCAATCAAGGAGAATTCCCAAGAACTGAGAATCCAAACACTTTTGATCTAAGATTAGAGCGCAAGGATATACGAAAGGGAGACCGATCAAAAAACAAAGATGATAGATATATCTTCCTTGAGTCGATCTTAGCTGCCGAAGAAATTTTTTATGTCAGTTACGTTGGTGAAAATGCGAATCAAAATCTCAGCTCAGCTCCATCGGCAATAGTTAGTGAATGGCACGAGTACCTAGAGACTATTTTTGAGGAACAAAAACTTGTGACGCATAAGCTCAACCCCTATGACTCAAAATATTTCCGAGGCGACGAGGCTCAAACTTTCTCGAGCACATGGTTCAATAAAAAAGAAGAAGAAAGACATGCTCCTACAGAAGGTTCAGCATTAAATGGTCAGGCACTGCAGCAAGATCACGTTAACCTTAGTGAATTGAAGGCTTTCTTTGGTCATTCTGCGAGATTTTTTCTTCAAAAGAAACTAGGGGTTTATTACGAGAGAGAGGCAAACATAGTTTTAGATACCGAACCTTTCGAGGCAAGTTCCCTGGACGATTATAAAATAGCGGAAGCCGCCCTTGAATCTTTAAAACAAAATGAGTCAATTGAGGATTTATACTCCCAGACGCTTCATGCGGGAATTATACCCTCAAATGCACTAGGAGAGACGCTCTTAAAAAAAGCTATTAGAAGAGGCGAGGAAATCTACTCGGTAATAGCAAACGAGATGAGAAGCAAACGACAAATCGAAAAAGCGGTAGCGATCGGGCCTTTCAACTTACAAATCGATATTCAGAATGTTTACCAAGACGCGATAATTCAAGCACGAGTCGGAAGGCTTAAAGATCGTCAAATCTTGCAGGACTGGATTACTCATCTCGCCGCAAACCTGATCGAGGAAATAGAGACTAAGTTGGTTCACAGGGGAGATAAAGATCAGATCCGAACTTTATCCCTACAACCCATCGAGGCAAGAACTGCTAAAAAATATCTTTCGGTTTTTATACGGGTATATCAAAAGGGCATAGAGGCACCTGTTTTTTTCCCTCCAAAACAAGCGAGAACCCTTAACAGAGATTTAAAAAATGGAAAAGATCAAAGACCAGCGCTTGATAAATTGGTGGCTGAATGGACCAACGAATATAGTTTTTCTGAAGGGCCGGATCCATACTGGAACAACCTTTTCGACCTTACAGAGTCATTTAACGAAAACTTTGCTAATTTGGCTTCTGAAATTTGGGAGCCTTTAGAGAAAACACTTACCAATGACTAGTGAGATAGCTGATCAAATCAACTTCAAAGGCGTGCACCTCATCGAAGCAAGCGCAGGCACAGGTAAGACATACACCATCTGCAACCTCGTTATCCTGTTGCTTCTAGGAAGAGGCAAAGATAGATCTGGACCCTTGACTATCGATGAAATTCTAATCCTAACCTTTACCATCGCAGCCACGGACGAACTCAAAACTCGCGTAAGGAGAAGAGTTTTGGAGGCCAAGAGAGCTTTCGAAATACCAAGCCAGGATCTTTTTCTAAGGAATTTAGTTGAGGCCTCTTCAGACAAACAACGAGATAAGCAGCTTCTTGTCAACGCTCTTCGCATGGTGGATCAAGCATCGGTATATACCATTCATGGCTTTTGCGCGAAGGTGCTTAAAGAATATCCGTTTGAATGCGGTTCATTTTTCAATCAAGAAGTTTCTGATGAGAAATCAAGAAATGTTCAAACGGCGTGCGAGGATTTCTTTAGGTCGAACATCCTTTTACGTTCGCCATCGATCCAAAAACTTGCGCTTTCAATTTGGGATACACCTAAAACCTTAGAAAACTCCATCGCCACGTTTCTCTATCGCGGCGAATTGTCAGTGAATCCTAAAAAAATACTGGGCTCTGAAACTGATATTTTTAACAAAGCAGAAAAGATCAAGAGAACTTGGATCGGAGACGACCTAGAGTCGGTAATAGCTGAATCAGGGCTTCGAAAGAATTCAAAAATTAAAACTAACGCGAGCGCAATGACGGATTTTTGTCGGACTGATGAGATAGATCTAACGAGCGCGCTTTGGGAAATCTTCACCTCAGATAAAATCATCAAAATAAAAAAAGACAGCTCGCCACTAGCACACCCAATTTTTCGAATGATCGATGAATTGCTGCTCTTAATCGAAAACTATAAAGTTGGCTTGAAGATAGAAGCATTTGAGCATATCAAGGGGCAGGTAATAATCTCTCGCTCCTCTTCCGAATTTCTAGGAATTGATGATTTGTTGCCGAAAGTTGAAGACGCAATTCTTAAAAAAAATTCTTCGTTAAAGAAAAAACTAATCGAGAAATGGCCCGTCGCCATGATAGACGAATTTCAAGACACCGACAGCGTCCAGTGGAATATTTTTCACGAAATATATGGCCAAAAAGACTCAAGGGCTTCTCTATTGCTTATCGGGGACCCCAAACAAGCAATATATAATTTCAGGGGAGCTGATATTTTCACCTATCTCAACGCAAAGAATACAGCCACGAGCACGTACTCACTCTCTGAAAACTGGAGGTCCAGCAAAAATTATATCGATGCAATAAATGATCTCTTTAAAGGAAAATCAATATTTGGAGAAAGCGCTGGCATAAAATATCTTCCTAGCTCGTCACCCTCCGAAAGAGAACTCCCAGAAGTTACTTGGGAAAATGAAAAAACCACCGCGATTAATATCTTTGTTGATGAAGACCAACTCTCTTATAAGAGGGCATCCGCTAGAAACCTAATCAATCATGCAGCTTTTAAAGCAGCCGAAATAATAAGAGGAAAATCTCTGCAAATCGGGGGCTGTTCCATCGAACCAAGTCAAATCGCATTTTTAGTAGCCACTAGAAGAGATGCAGAGATGGTAAAAAAAGCGTTAGAAAAGTTCCAGATCGAGGCGATTAACTTATCGAATGATAGCGTTTTCAAACAACAAACAGCCCACGACCTTATCCAGATCCTGGGAGCAATTATTTGTTCAAAGAATATAGGCAAATTGAAAGCGGCTCTATCAACCTCTTTAATTGGCAGCCCGCCGGTTGAGATCGAGGCGTTGGACATAGAGAACGACTCATATCGCTTGTCGGTGATAGCGGAATTTCAGAATTATCAGCGGACCTGGATAAGTGACGGTTTCGGACGGATGGTAGCGCTCCTAATTGAGAAAAGACGGCTTGCATCTAATCTTCTTGAGACAGCGGAGCGGAAAAGGCAAATAACTGACCTTCGCCATCTAACAGAATTACTGCAAGAGAGAGAAGCAGTTTCACCCGGAACATCAGAATTATTAGCTTGGTTAAAATCAAAATACGTCAACCAGGATTCCTTCAAAAACGAGAAACATGCGCTACGACCTCATACGGATGAGGAGTTGGTCAAGATCTTGACCATGCACTCATCTAAGGGATTAGAGTTTGACATTGTGTTCATGCCTTATCCTTTTAAGAAAAAACCAAAAACAAACAAAAAATCGTTCGCATTCGCGCATTTGCCTCAGGACGGTGTCCACAAAGCCTGTCTAGATTTCCGCGGTGATTCTGAAATCGCTGCCCTCGAAGAAACCGAAGAACTTGACGAGGAAGTAAGGCTGCTATATGTCTCACTGACGCGAGCAAAATATCGGTGTTATATCGGTCTGCCTAAGGTTGATCAAAATATGTCTAAGACTGCTATCGCCCGCATTCTGTCATTACGCGAATTAAAAGAGAGCGATTCGCTTTACCAAAATCTTTCCTCAACTCTGCCATCTTCCCTATATGAGATCGAAAAAATAACGAGCAAAACGCTAGAAGAGCCTTTACCTCAGCAAAGCATTTTTTCACCGGAGCCACCTGCAAAAAAACCTGATATTAAGTCTACATGGAAGATACTTAGTTACTCAGGGATGATAAAAAGAGCTGCTGAAAAAAGTTTTGACCCTCGCGACTTTGATGACGAAGGAATTGAAACGAGCATCCAAATAGAAAATCAAGGACGGTCAAAGCATCATTTCCCGAAGGGGATTAAAACAGGTCTCGCGATGCATGGTTTGCTAGAAAAAATAGATTTTGAAGCGCCTAGCCACTCAGCAGAGTGCAGAAAATTATTATCAAACCTTGACCTCGAAGACAGTTGGTTGATCGTGTTAGAAGAATGGATAGATAAAATACTCAGCACCGACTTGGGCCC